>JBDIAG010000129.1:0-8914 GCA_039812305.1 Actinomycetales bacterium
GCGGAAGCCGAGCAGTGCGCCGATCGCGAACAGGACGGCGACCGTCAGCAGGTAGCGAACAAGGTCGGCGAGAACGGAGCCGAGCAGCGGCACGAGGCGGCTGATGGGCAGGCTGCGGAACCGGTCGGTGACCCCGTTCTTGAGGTCGACGTTGATGTTCGTACCGGTTGACACCATCCCGGTCATGACCGTGCCCATGAGCAGGATTCCGGGGAACAGGTATTGGAGGTAGTCGGCCGTGGAGCCGGCGACGGAGCCTCCGAACAGGTAGAGGAACAGGACGAGGAAGAGCGCGGGTGTCACCACACCGTTGATGACCGGGCCAGGGTTGCGGGTGGTCTTGGCGAGGCTTCGCCGGGCGAGGACAAGGCTGTGGCGCAGCCAGGCCAGCGGGCGGGGCGACGGGCGGGTCGGGGCGGAGGTGGTGGCGGTCATCGTGTGGCCTTCGGGTGTTCGGTCGGGTCGTCGCTCGCGGAGACTCCGGTGAGGGCGAGGAACGCTTCGTCGAGGCTGGGAAGTCGCAGGGACAGCTCGCTGACCCGGATGGCGTCGGCGCGGAGTCGGGCGGCGATCTCGAAGAACTCGTCATCGCCGGTGACCGGCAGGAGGAGCTCCTGCTGGGTGGACCGCTGGGGGCTGCGCTCGGTGACGGAGGTCAAGATGGCGGCGGCGGCATCGGCGGCGGCTGGGTCGTCGAGCCGCACGGCGACCGTGTGGCCGCCGACCTGCCGTTTCAGGTCGGCGGGTGTGCCCGACGCGATGACCTGTCCGTGGTTGAGGACGATGATCGAGTCGGCGAGGGCGTCGGCTTCTTCGAGGTACTGCGTGGTCAGGAGCACGGTGGTGCCGTCCGAGCGCAGATCGCGGATCATCTGCCACAGCTCGTCGCGTTTGCCGGGGTCCAGCCCGACGGATGGTTCGTCGAGGAAGATGACCTCGGGGTGGCCGACCATGCTGGCGGCGAGGTCGAGGCGGCGGCGCATCCCGCCGGAGTATCCGGCGACGGGACGCTTGGCGGCGTCCTCCAGCCCGAAGCGGTCGAGCAGTTCGCCCGCTCGCGTGATGGCCTGGCGGCGGGACAGGTCGAGAAGTTGACCGATCATCACCAGGTTCGCGACGCCGGTCAGTTCCTCATCGACGGTGGTGTGTTGTCCCGAGAGGGCGATGCGGCGACGTACTTCGGCGGCCTGTCGAACAACGTCGAACCCGGCCACACTTGCTCGCCCCCGATCGGGTCGCAGCAGCGTCGCCAGCACGCGGATCACCGTTGTCTTGCCGGCGCCGTTGGGGCCGAGCAGGCCGATGATGCGTCCGCGAGGCGCAGCCAGGCAGACCCCGCCCAGCGCTGGTGTCTTGCCGAACCGCTTGGCCAAGTCCTCGGCCTCGAACCCGTAGTCACTCATCGGGCGCAGCGTCCTTCCAGTTAGGATGTTCTCATCATCTGAATGTTGAGAGTATCCTAGCGGCGATGGCGGCGAAAGGAGACCAGAACTCAACTCTCTGCCGGTCGTCTCGCGGCCGGGGCTCGCGGCTTTCTGACGGTGGAGTCGGTGACGTTGTTGTCGTGGGCCGATGCGGTTGGCGCGGGATTGGTCCCGCTCGGCCTCGTCTGGGCACCGCGCACGAGCCCTCGCTCGCCGAATCCGTCCACCAGGCACACCACGCCTTCCCGGCGCTGCTCGCCGGGCGCCCGCGAACGACCGGCGCCTGAACAGAGAGCCGCGCCTCGGCCCTGCCCGGCCTCCTCAGCCGTGCACGGTCGGCCGGTAGATGAGCTCCTGGATGCGATCATCGAGGGTCCGGCTGTCGAGCAGCTCGAGGTCGAAGTCGGCTGCTCCCGCGAAGATCGGCGCAGCTCCGGTGAGGCCGCTGATCACCGGGAAGATCGTCACCTGGATGCGATCGACGAGCCCGGCAGCCATGAGCGACCAGTTCAGGGACAGGCTGCCGTGTGAGCGCAACGGAGTATCGGACGCCGCCTTGAGGTGGGTGACGATGTCGACGGCGTCGCCGTGTGTGAGCGTCGCGTCGGGCCAGTCCAGCGGGCTTTGGAGCGTCGACGAGATGACGGTGGTGGGCAGGAACTTCATCCTGGTGTTCACCGGGTCGTCCGCCTCCGACTCCTTGGTGTGCGACCCCAGGTAGTGCTGGAACATGCGAAACGAGTTCGCGCCGAGTACCAGGCGCTGCTCCTCGCCGTACTGTCTCGCGCGGCGCTCCAGGAACTCGGGACCTTGCTTACCCCAGTAGCCGCCCCAGTCGCCGTCGTCGCTGTACGAGCCGTAGCCGTCGACCGTGCAGAAGACGTCCCAGGTGTAGGTGGCGGTCATGATGCCGTTCCTCTCTTCGGGGTGGGGCTCAGGCGCTGCCCGGGCCCGGAGGCAGCGGCGCGTCGAGGAGACGCGGGCGGTAGTCGAGCAACTGGGTGCCGCCGTCGAAGGTGCGCGACTCGATCAGATCGAGGGCGATGTCGGGATAACCGTCGTAGATGCGCTCCCGCCCCGTCTTCCCGGTGATCACCGGGAAGACAACGACCCGGAAGCGGTCGACGAGCCCCGCGGCCAGCAGGGATCGCGAGAGCGAGAGGCTGCCGATGGTCGACAGCGGAGACTCGCTGGTCTCCTTCAACTCTCGCACCGATTCGACAGCGTCGCCGCGGACGAGCCGGCTGTTCTCCCACTCCAGCGGTTCGTCGAGCGTGTTGGAGAAGACGATCTTCTGCACCGCGCCGAGTGCATCGACACCCTCGGTCTGTGATGCGGCGAAGCCGTGAAAGAGCCGGTACGTGTTCGCGCCCATCAGGAGAGTGCGGTTCGCAGCGGAGTCCTCGCCGAGCCAGCCGAGGTACTCCGGACCTTCCAGCCCCCACCAGCCGGGCCAGCCTTCGGCGGCTCCGTAGCCGTCGAGCGAGGTGATGTAGTCGACCATGAGTTCCATGAGCCGTGGCTCCTTTCGTTTCGTCGACGTAGACGCCAGCGATCGAGATAACTTCATTAAGTAAAGCAAGATACAATAACGCAAGTCAAGTGCTACTCTTGAAGTATGCGAAACCGCGGGTATGGACAGTTCTGTGGTCTGGCGCGTGCGGCCGAGGTGCTGGGGCAGCGGTGGACGCTGCTGATCCTGCGAGATCTGCTCGTCGGTCCGCGCCGCTACTCCGATCTCGCCGCCGGGCTCCCCGGCATACCCTCCAACCTGCTGTCCACGCGCCTGAAGGAGTTGGAAGAGGACGGATTGATCGTGCGCGAGGTGCGCAGCGGGGCGGACCGCTCGATCGTCTATGCCATGACCGACCGTGGCGCTGAACTGCAGCCCGCGTTCGATGCCCTGTCCCGTTGGGGAGCAGCGGGGATGCACGAACCGCGGGAGGGTGAGATCGTCACCGAAGCCTCCCTGGTCTCTGCGTTGCGGGTTGCTGCGAAAGGTGCCACGCCGACGAGCCGGCGACTCACCTTCACGGTCAGGGTCGGAGCCGCCGTCGCGTACGCCATCACCGGTGACAGCACCGTGGAAGTCGGCGCGGGCGAACATCCTGCCGCCGATCTGGTGATCACCGGCGGACCGGCGTTGCGCGATCTGTTGGCGGGCACCGTGAACCCGGCGACCGCGATCGCCGAGGGGTCGGTGGCCATCGAGGGCGACCCCCGCCTGCTCGAGGACTTCGTATCGATCTTCACCGTCCCCTACAGCCCGGCCGCGAGCACTCGCTGAGCGAAGACCGTGCAACGACGATCCGCAGCCTGGACGGCTCTCTCGCGGCCGGTCGGATCCTTCGCCTCGGGATGCGCCCCAGTCGCCATCGAGGTTCCTAGTCGGTAAGCCTCTCGACCAGGGCCGTGACGATCGCTTGTTGGCCGGTCAGGGAGGGGTGGATGCCGTCCGGACCCTGCAGTTCCGGATGAGCAGGGATGCCGAACACGTCCACGAGGTCGACGACGGGCTCGTCGAAGGCTCGGATGGCGTCGGCGAGGACGGTGATGTCGGAGTTGCGCCAGGTGCTGGCCCCGTACTTGAAGGCGGGGTTGGTGGCCGCGCGTTCCTCGTCCACGGGGACCGGGGTGAGCCAGATCCACTGTGCGGTGGAGCGCTCGGCCGCGATGCGGCGTAGCTCCCGGAGGTTCTCGATGCTCTCGGCGAGGGTGACCTGGGGTTTGCCACCGGCGATGCGGGTGACGTCGTTGCCGCCGAGTCCGCAGATGATCCAGTCCGGTGCGGGATGCAGCAGGGAAGGCCAGCGGCGCAGGATCATCGCGGTGGTGTGCGCGGAGAGTCCGGCGTTGACGACGGTGAGGTCGTCGTCGGGCCGGGCGGCGGCGTGCACGTGGCGGAGGATCTCGGCCCAGGACTGAAGGTCGTCGGTGATGGAGTCGCCGATGGCGAGGATGCGGGCACCGCGCGCGAACGGGAGTCGAGAGACCCGGTCGGCGAACTCGTCGTCGGCGAGCAATTGCTCTGCGGCGGAGAGGGTGAGGGCGTCGAACCGATCGCGGATGGCGGCGTACTCCGGTGGGCTCACGCCGAAGATCGCCGGGAGCGATTCGGCGAGTCCGGGGAGGTAGCCGTAGAGCTTCTCCAGGTGCACGTATTGCAGTTGGGCCGCGGCCGGGGGAGCGTAAGGGGTCTTGTCGTTCATGGTCGTTCTCCTATGGGATCCGGAACGGATGGATCAGGCGCCGCGGGCGCCTTTGCCGCCGTCGACGGTGAGGATGGTGCCGGTCGTGTACGACGAAGCCGGGGAGGCAAGCCACGTGACGGCGGCGGCGACCTCCTCGGGTCGGCCCAGACGTGCGAGGGGGGCATGGGAGCCGATCTGCTGCTTGATCTCGTCGGCTTGGGTGGCGATGCCGCCGGAGTCGATCGACCCGGGGGCCACGGCGTTGACACGGATGCCGCGGTGGGCGTAGTCGAGAGCGGCGGTGCGAGTCAGCCCCACCACACCGTGCTTGGCCGCGACATAGGCCGCCATCCCGGGCGCGGCGGCGAGACCGGCGGTGGAGACGACGTTGACGATGCTGCCCCCATCGGGCAGGGCCGCGAGCTCGCACCGCATCGCGATGAGGGTGCCGCGCAACGTGACGGTCAGTACCCGGTCCGCGTCCGCGGCGGAGAGCTCCCCCAGCCGCGTGGGGCGATGCGTGGCGCCCGCGTTGTTGACCGCGATGTCCATGCCCACCGCCGCGGCCTCCGCCACGACGGCAGCGAGCGCGTCGTCGTCGGTGACATCGACGCCGACCGTGCGGTTCGAGATGCCGTTGGCATCGAGTTCGGCGGCCAGCCGGTCGAGTCGCTCCGTGTCGCGCGCGGCGATGACGAGCCCGGCTCCGGCGGCCCCGAGGGCATGGGCGATGGCACCCCCGATGCCACCGTTGGCGCCGATGATGAGCGCGGTGCGACCTTCGAGTGGGCTGATCATGCGCGTGGGTCCTGAGTCCGGCGAGACTCGTGGCGAGTCGTGGGAAGCAGGAACCCGGCCGCGACCAGCCAGATCAGCGATCCGAACCGGCCGATCGGGATGAGGAACTGCAGCGGCTCGAGCACCATGGTCAGGAAGCTCAGTTCGGCGAGCACAGCGATCACCAGGCCCGCCCACGCGAACCAGGCCGGCACCAGTCGCAGCAGCAGGGCTGGGACGGCGATTCCGGCGACGAGGAGCCCGAGCCCGAGGACGTGCGCGAATCCGCCGGCCGCGAAGCTCACGTAGGCCAGCGCGTGGGTGAGCTCAGGGTCCGCGCTGACGACCGACTGACTCTGCGTCCAGGTGACGATTGCGGAGACGGCGAGCAGGATCGCCGCCGCGGTGCCGCCGAACAATCCGATGTTCGGGCCGGGGACGCGGATGCCGAGGCGCTGCTGGCGCGCGTAGACGGTGGCGGCGTAGATACCGAGCGGGATCGCCGAGCCCAACTGCAGCATCGCCGCGAACCGGGCCGCGAAGCCGTGGTCGGCGAAGAAGCCGGCCACGGTCTCGGTGTCGCCGAACGGGGAGGTGATGGTGCCTCCGCCGGAGAGCACGGCCATGGAGATGAGGCTGCCGATCAGCAGACCGAGGGAGACCAGGCCGAGGATGCCGGGGTTTGGTCCGCCGGCCGCGCGGGCCGGTGCGGTGGTGTGAGTGCTCATCGGGAGCTCCCTTCATTCATGCAAGCAATAATACACAGCATGAATGATTCTGCAAGTGAGCTAACATGATCGGCATGAACACCCGTCGCCCACGCCGCATCGCCTTCCTGCTCGCCCAGCTCGGCGCGGACGCCTCCGCCGCCTTCGAAGAGGCGCTCGCACCCCTGGGCATCACCGCATCCGAGGCGGGACTGCTCCGCCTGATCGGCCGCAACCCCGGGATCAGCCAGAAGGCGGCGAGCGAGCAACTCAGCGTCGGGCCGAGCCGGGTCGTGGCGGTGCTGGACCGGCTCGAACGCGGCGGATACGTCGAACGGCGGCGCAGCGAGACCGACCGCCGCAGCCACGAAGTGCACCTCACTGCCGACGGCGAGCGGCTCCTCGCGGGGCTGCGCCCCATCGCCGAGGCTCACGAGACGGCCTTCACCCAGGGTCTCGACGAGGTCGACCTGGACCGGCTCGCGGCCAGCCTTACCACCATCGCCGCATCCCGCGGACTCAGCCGCGAGATCCACCGCGACACCCGCGGTCAGGGCTGAACGTGCGGTGACATCGACAGAACCATCAACACATCACGCACACCCGCCGTGGGCAGAGATGCGCCCGCCTGACGATGTTGCCGCCCGAGACCGGCACGTATGTCGGCTGGGGGGACCAGCGCTCGCTCTCCGGGACCAGCCTCGACAAGGGCTACCAGGTGGAGATGACGTTCTCCAGCTCCGGCTCGACCGTCCGATATCCGGATCTCGGGTGTGCCGGCCGCCTGCGGCCCGACGGATTCGATGGCGACGCCCGGGTCTACTACGAGGAGATCTCCACCGGATCGTGCGACGACGGCGGTGGCTGGAAAGTCGTCGTCACCGGGCCGTCGCATCTCGAGGCCACCTACAGTCCGCCGTCCGGCAAGTACATCGTGGTCGCGGACCTCGAGAGCTGACCTGCCGACCAACCGGTCGAGCGGGAGTCAGGACGGTGGATCGAGGACGACCCGCAGAATCTCGCCGGGCTCGGCCGATCCCACCGCCGTCTCGACGGCCGCCTTCAGGACGGCGACCGAGATCCGGTCGCCCAGGCTCCCGGCCACCGCGACCAGGTCGTCGTGCTCGGCCTTCGCCCGCACGAATTCCCCCTCGTGGAAGATCCGCTTCAACCGCAACGGAAAGACGCTCGGCTCACCATCGACGACGAGGTCCAGCCGAATCCGGTACGGACGGATCTCGAAGTGCTCGTGCCGTGATTCCACGACGCGATATCCCCAGATTCCCAGTTCACCCACCAGCAGACCGGCGAAGGCCGGCTCGTCCTCGGCGTCGATGTCCGCCAGCAGAACGTATCCCGGCCTGCCCTTCTTGCCCAGACTCGAGAGCAGCTGAACGTTCTTGGCGCCCATCCGGCCCATCTCGTTCATCACGTAGCCGAGCAGTTCGCCGGGAGCGTCGTCGATCTGGGTCATCAGCAACAGCGACGTGGAGGTCATCAGGCCAGGGTCTCGACCGCAACCCGGGCCGCCGCTTCGGCCTTGGCCTTCGTCCCCGGAATGCCGGCGGAGATGATGCCGGCCGCCTGAGCCTCGGTCGCCGCCTCCTCGGGAGTCGCCTTTCCCATCGCGGCGGCGACGATGGCCGGGACGGTGACGTTCATGATGACGTTGCCGGCCAGGAGCAGTTCACTGGCTATCGGCGCCAAGGCGGACAGGAACGGCGCCCGTTCGGTGCCGATCCCTTGTGCCACCTCGGGAATCACCGCATTCACGACTCCCTCCAAGGTGACCGTCTCGTCGCCGATCGTGACCTCGGCGTCCAGGGCCGGGTCGAAGGCGAGCCAGCGCGCGGCCATCTTGCTGGCCCGCCGCGCACCCTTGCCGACCTTGGTGAAATGCACCTTCACGGTGCGGCCCTGGAGACCGCTCAAGTACTCCGACCCGCGCGCCTCGACGAGAAGCTGCCGTTCCTCGTCCAGTGCCGTGACCACGTCGGTGACGGACTTGCCGGCGGTCAGGTCGTCGTAGGTCCGCGCGGCCCGCGTGTGGAGGGCCGTCGTCACCACCGGACTCGAGGAGAGGATCAGGGCCTCGGTCACCGGGCCGCTGCTCACCTGCGTGGCCTTTCTCGCCACGATGTTCATCGCCACCATCGCGGTCTCGAAATCGAAGGTGAACGCCCGGCGCCGCTCCCGGAGGGCGACCGAGACGCTCTGCGGCGTCGACCCGTCCTCGAGCAGGCACAGCAGTGCGATCACCGCATCGGCGCAGACGTGGCCGAGCGGCGGATTCACCGGTCCGGCCCCCGCTCCGGCGATGCCCTCCTCGAAGACGGCGATGATCTCGTCCAGGGCCATGATGCCGATCACGGTCGGCCCGCCGATGTCCTTCAGAATCAGACCCAGATCGCCGATCACCCGCGCGGTCTCGATCTCTTTGCCGGTGATGCGCACGTGTAGCGTCTCCGGCAGTCCGGCGGTCCGCACCGCGGAACGACCGGCGACGAAAGCGCTGGTCACCTTGCCGTAGGGACCGTATTCGTCGGCGACGTCGGCATCGGGATGGATGATCTCCAGGATCGCCGCCGCGCCGAACAACGCCGCCAGAAACTGCTGGCCCGGAACACCCGCCCCGGACATCGCGTCCAGCATCGCCTGGGTCCCGATGGCCGCGCCCCTCTCGGCCATGCCGGGGAAGATGATGTCCTCGCCGAGCGCCCCGTGGCCGACCTCGACGCCGCCGCCCACGCCGGCCGGGATATCCCGGCCCTGGACCGGCGACAGCTCGCCGCGCATCATCGCGGCATAGATGGCC
>JBDIAG010000130.1:0-8879 GCA_039812305.1 Actinomycetales bacterium
GTCCCGGTGCTGCGCGGAGCGGCGAACGACGACCATGCCGAGGGACTGTCCGAACTGATCGAGCACCACCTGCGCCCGATATCGGCGGGCTTCGCCGTGCCCGTCTTCGCCTTCTTCTCGGCGGGTGTCGTCCTGGGCGGGGCCGACGAGATCGTGGCGGCAGTGACCGACCCGGTCACCATCGGCATCGTGGCCGGACTGGTCCTCGGCAAGCCGATCGGCATCTTGGCGACGACCTGGCTGGTCACCCGGCTGACGCACGCCGAACTGGACGAATCCGTGCGCTGGGTGGATCTGCTCGGCGTCGCTCTCCTGGCCGGGATCGGCTTCACCGTGTCGATGCTCGTCGCCGAGCTGAGCTTCGGCGCCGCGGGCGAGCACACGGCTCACAGCAAGATCGCCATCCTGGCCGCCTCGCTGATCGCCGCGGTGCTGGCGGCCAGCATCCTGGTGGCGCGAAACCGCCGGTATCGGGCACTCGCGGGGGAGCACTAGGTTCCGGCGCGGCCGCCGACGACCAGCTGTTCGCGCGTTGACCGGTTGTGTGCCGAGCAACCGGCGATCGCTGGCTGCTCGGCCGACAACTGATTGCTCCGCAGACAACCGGTCCGACCGTCGCCGATTCCGACGGTCTCGCCGTGATTGGGGTGAATTGTTCGCCCAGGTTCACGTGGAAGTCGCCAACGCGACAGCATGCGTCCACCGTCGGCTGCCAGTCTCCTGACCGAAATCTGTGGGCGGCGTCCTCCGCGGAATCCGCGCGACCAGCGACGGAATCCCGCCGGAATCTGTCCGCAGGCTTCTGCGCCTACACCCCATCGACGTCCTTGGCGCGCCCGAGATCGAAGCTGAGGAGACTCATGAGCAATCTGCTGCCCATGCACGGCCGCACGCACGGCAACCGAAGCCCGGTGACGTGTCACCTCAAGTGCGACAGCCAGTGCGCCCGCCCGGACCCCAACACGAGTACCGAACCGTCCTTCGCCGACATCGCCAGCCGACAGCTCAGCCGGCGTTCACTGCTCGCCGCCGGCAGCCTGGTGGTGGGAGCCGCCGCCCTGCCCCTCACCCAGACCCGCAGTGCCGCAGCCGCTTCGACCGCATCGGGGACGGCCGCCGCCCAGACCGCGGCCCGGGGCGGACGGCAGCTCCTGCCGTTCACGCCGATCGCGCCGGTCGCCGCCGAGGTGGACGCCCTGACCGTTCCGGCCGGATACCAGTGGACGCCCATCCTGCGCTGGGGCGACCCGCTCTTCGCCGGCTCGCCGGCCTTCGACCCGAACCGGCCGGACGCCCACGCCCAGGAGCTCCAGTTCGGGTACAACAACGACTACCTCGACATCCTCGTGGAGCGCAACGGACGAAAGGCCCTGCTCTGCTGCAACCACGAGTACACGAACCGGGCGATCATGTTCCCGCCCTCCGCCACCGACGAGCAGGAGGCCGAGGTGCTGCGGACGCTGATCGCCGCCCACGGCTTCAGCGTCGTCGAGCTCAAGCGCTCGGCGAAGGGCAGGCCGTGGCGCTACGTCCGAGGTGGGCGGCGCAACCGCCGGATCACCGCCGCCACGCCCTTCCAGCTCACCGGGCCGGCGGCCGGCACCGACCTGCTCAAGACGGCCGCGGACCCGACCGGCCGGCGCGCCCTGGGCACCTTCGGCAACTGCTCGGGCGGCACGACCCCCTGGGGCACCGTGCTCTCCGGCGAGGAGAACTTCCACGGCTACTTCGTCGCGGACCCGCAGGCCCGCGGCGGCAAGCGGTACGGGTTCACCGACACGCCGAGCGTCTACGGCTGGGAGAAGGTCGACCCGCGCTTCGACGCGACGACGCCGGCCTACGCCAACGAACCCCACCGGGTCGGCTACATCATCGAGATCGATCCCTCCGACCCCGCCTCCACACCGCGCAAGCACACCGCGATGGGACGGCTGAAGCACGAGGGCGCGAACGTCCGGGTCGATCGGGACGGCACCGTCGCGGCCTACATGGGCGACGACGAACGCTTCGAGTACCTGTACAAGTTCGTCGCCAAGCGCAAGTACCGCAAGGGCGACTCCCCCGCCGCCCGGCGACACAACCTGTCGCTGCTCACCGAGGGCGACCTCTACGTCGCCCGCTTCAGCGGGGCCCGCAAGCCCGGCAACGACAACCTGGGCGGCGGGGTGTGGGTGCCGCTCGTGCTGGACGGACGCTCCACCGTGCCGGGCATGAGCGTCGCGGAGGTGCTGGTCTTCACCCGCGAGGCGGCCGACGCGGTCAAGGCCACCCCGATGGACCGGTGCGAGGACGTGCAGCCGCACCCGACGACCGGCAAGGTCTACGTGGCGTGCACGAACAACACCCAGCGCGGCACCGCCGGCAAGGTGGGCCCGGACGCGCCGAACCCCCGGTCCGAGAACAAGGACGGTCACGTCGTCGAGATCACCGAGCACGGCAACCGGGCGGACGCCACGACGTTCGACTGGGACCTGCTGCTCGTCTGCGGCGACCCCCAGGACGCCGGCACCTACTTCGGCGGCTGGACGGGCGAGGTGGCGCCGATCTCCTGCCCGGACAACCTGGCCTTCGACTCGCGCGGCAACCTGTGGGTCGCCACCGACGGCGCGCCGAGCACGATCAAGAAGGCGGACGGGCTCTTCAAGGTGCCGCTGGACGGGCCGGAACGTGGTCACGTGCAACAGTTCCTGGCCGTCCCGAACGAGGCCGAGACGTGCGGACCGGTGATCCACGACGAGGACGGCTCGGTCTTCGTCGCCGTGCAGCACCCCGGTGAGGACGGCACCTGGGACGCGCAGCGGTCGTACTTCCCGGACTACGTCCAGCCGGCCCGGCGGCCCGGGCGGGGCAACTGGCGCGGGCCGCGGCCGACGGTCGTCCAGGTCACCCGACAGGGACGGTGACGTCGGTGGGTGCCCCGCCCCCTCCGTAGCGGGGCACCCAGCCGGCACGGGTCACCGGGCGGCTACTCGGCGGCGTCCGGGTTCTGCGCCCACAGGTCCGGGCCGAAGACCTCGTAGTAGATGCGTTCACTCGGAATGCCCTTGGCCATCAGCGAGAGGCGGGTCTCCCGCATGAACGGCAGCGGCCCGCACATGAAGACCTTGGCGTCCGCGGGAACCTCGATGTCCGACAGATCCATGAACCCCTGACGCGCGGGGTACAGGGTCGGCGCCAGTTCCGCATCCGACTCGTACCAGTTCTGCGCCCGCGCGTCCGACATCGCCAGCACCTGCCGGCGCAGGCCGGAGTACAGCGCATGGTGCTCGTGCGACTTGTCGGCGTGGAAGAGCCGCACCATGCGGTCGGGCTGGCGCCGGGACAGATCCTCCATGATGGCCGCGATCGGGGTGATGCCGATGCCGGCCGAGACCAGCACCAGGGGGTCTTCGGAGTCGTCCAGGATCAGGTCGCCGCTGGGCTGCGACACGTCCAGGAGCGTGCCCGGCTTGGCGTTGTCGTACAGCCAGTTCGAGACCTGCCCGTCCGGCGCGCCGTCCACCCCGAAGACGCGTTTGATGGTGACCCGCAACGAGTCTCCGCGCGGGCCGGAGGAGATCGTGTACTGACGCGGCTGACGGCCGCCGTCCGGCAGGTCGACCGCGATCGCCACGTACTGCCCGGTCCGGTGCGACGGGATCTCCCCGCGCACCGGGGCCAGCAGCAGCGAGAAGACGGAGTCGGACTCCTCGAATCGCTCCACCACCCGGTACTGCCGCCACGGATGCTCCGGGTCGGTGCCCGCGAGGGCGTAGAGCTTGGCCTCCTCGGCGATCAGCATGCACCCGAACAACCAGTACACCTCGTCCCACGCCGCCGCGATCTCCGGGGTGACGGCGTCGCCGAGAACGGTCTTCACCGCCTTCAGCAGGTGGTAGCCGACGATCGTGTACTCCTGGGCGTGGATGCCGAGGGAGACGTGCTTGTGCGCGATCCGCTGCATGACCGGGGTGAAGTCGGGAGCGTCCGGATCGATGAGCTGGACCGCGTAGGCCACCACCGAGGCGGCGAGCGCTTTGGGTTGCTCCCCGATCGCCTGGTTGGCCTGGTTGAACACCCGCATCAATTCCGGATGCGCCGCGAACATGTCCGGATAGAACGTGCGAGTGATTGCCTCGGCATGCTCACTCACGACTCCGGCGGTGGCCGCCACGATCTTTTCCGACTCCGCTGTCAGTTTCATTCCTGCCTCTTCCTGCTTGCACCGGGTCTGCGCATTCAGTCTGCCACTCCCGCGAAGCCCACAGCGAAGACCATCACACGTTGTCTATCGGCATTCCGACCAGGCTATATTCCTCTAAATACTGTTTATTCCGTGGTTCGCTCCGAGCGTGACGGATTGGGGCATGATGCTGGCTGAACCGGGAATTCGAAACGCATCCGTACCGTCGCAGACGATCTATTCCATCCAGTGGACGGCTCTCCTCCGCGCCGGGCCGATCCCGGCGGCCGGCGCCGGCGACATATAGTCCAAGCCATGGTGCGGATTCTCGTCATCCAACATCAGGACGGTGCGGACGCCCGCCGGTTCGGCGACTGGCTCACCGAGGCGGGAGCCGAACTCGTCGTCCGGCGTCCGGATCTGGGCGAGCCCGTGCCGGGCAGCCTCGACGGCTACGACGCCCTGATGGTGCTGGGCGGCAGCCCCGGGCCGTTGGACGACGAGACCCATCCGTGGCTGCCGGCCACCCGTGCGTTGCAGCGGCGGACCGCCGCCGACGGCGATCCCTCGTTCAACATCTGCCTCGGCGGTGAACTCGCCGCGGTGGCACACGGCGCCCGGGTGCGGCGGCGGGATCGTCCGCAAGCCGGCGTCTACGAGGTGCGGCGGCGCCCGGAGGCGGACGACGACCCGGTCTTCTCCGCGATGCCGCAGAGCGCCCGGGCCGTGCTCTGGCACCAGGAGGAGATCGCCGAGATCCCGGCCGGCGCGGTGCATCTGGTCGACGGCACGCAGGCCCCGGTGCAGGCGTTCCGGGTCGGCCGGGCCTGCTGGGCCACCCAGTTCCACCCCGAGCCGGATCCGGACATCATGCGGAGCTGGACACGGATCACCCCGCTCGCCGCCAACGCCGGCCGTTCGGCGCAGGACGTGCTGGCCGAATACGCCGCGCACGAGAACGCCATCGAGCAGGCATTCCGTCCGGTCGCCGTCGCGTTCGTGGAGTATGTGCGCCGGCACCGGGACGGGCGACACCATCCGTAACCGACGACCGGCTCAGGATCGCGCCTCAGCTGGTGAAGGGTGGCGACGGCAACCACGCGCCCGGGTGAAAGGCTGTATACGAGATGACCGACGGAATCGGAACGTTGAGCCGGCCCGCGCGTTCGGTGAGCTCCTGCTCGGTCCCCAGGAGAAGGCCCGTGGACGGATCGATGATCATCACATACCTGGTCGGCAGACCTGAGTAGTCCGATATGAGGGATACCGCAATCCCTTCGCGACCTAGGCGGTCCGTAACCTTCCCTTGTGCCTCCAGGGTGGGCGTGTCGGCGAGGTAGCGAAGAAGAGCCGCTCGCAGCGGCGGATCCACGGGCTGGTCACGGTATGCATCTGCGACCGCGAGGAGCCGGCCGGCCGGCCCGTTCTCTGAGGGATGGTCCTCGGCAAGCTGGCGCTCCAAGAGCACAGGGTCGGTTGATAGCTCACGCGCGCGCCAACGTGATGTCAGTGGCCGCGTCGTTTCGATGGTTTTGCCATCCATCATCTCCCGCCGGACCCGCTCCGCACCGGCCCCGTCCGGGCCAGACCAGGAAACCCATTCCATCGGCACGACCTTCGAGGTGACCTGCTCGTCAACTCGTGTGCTCAGAGCCCATTCCTGCACCGCTACCTGCCCGTAGGGCCCCGCCCCATTCGGAGGCAGACTCTCAACCTGGTCAGCGATCTTCCGCAGCATCCCCGGCACACCGGTAGTGGATGTCGGCGGTGTGTAGACCAGACGCGGGGGAGTCGCGGCGTAGGAGGGACGGGCACCGAAATCGAATGGTGACATGAGAAATCCTCCGATCATGAGAATCACGACCACCGCAGCTGCGGCGACCATGGGCATGAGCCGCATGGCCCACGCCCACCGACTGGACCTGGTGGGCCGAGCCACTGGGGTTTGCAGAATGGTGCGCAGATCTGCCTGGGCCCGTGCGTCCACCACTGGACGTTCGGCGTCGCGGGTCGGGTCCAATCGACGGAGCACAGTCACGAGATCGTCTTCGTTGGTCATTTCAGCTCGCCGTCCCTTCGGTGGTGACCCCCGTGGAAGCGGTATCGAGATCAGTGTCTGCCGTTGAGAGCAATACGCTCAGCCGGCGTCGTGCGCGGTGAAGTCGGACGTAGGCAGTGCCTCGGCTACACCCGACAACCTTCGCTGCCGAGCCGATGTCGAGATCCTCCCAGACCGTCAAACGCAGTAGCTCTTGGTCCTGAGGAGACAACTGGGACATCGCCCGGGCAACGCGGTCACGTTCGGCGATCACATCGTCACCGGAACCAATGAGTGAAGTGCCCTCGGCCGCGATCCGGGCAGCAACCTTGTCCTGGTGATGGCTGGAACGGCGAAGATTGCCGATTGCGTTGAAAGTGGCCCGGTACAGCCAGGGCAGACCTCGTTCCTGCGCCTTGTCAAAGTGACGCCACGCGGCCAGAAACGCCTCCGCTGTGGCGTCACGGGCTGTCTCCTCGTCCGCCCGTCGACGCGCATACGCGAGCACCGCAGGATAATGATGTTCGTAGTACTCCACGAACGCCCGCTGCTGCTCGCCGACCAACCTCATGCCCTATACAGGTACGCTCAGCGCAAGAATCTTACAAACCAAGGAGTTCCGCTCCTGGCCCGTCCCGCGACACCCCCGGCCACCCCGCGTCGCCCGGATCTAGGCGATGTCCGGCGGTCGCCCGGGGCGGGAGTCGGGCCCGCCGGTGCGCGAGGGCTTCAACCGTTCGCCGAGGAAGCCGCGCAGCAGGGACTCGGTGCCGGCCGCGTGCTCGGCCGCCAGGGCTTCGGCCTCGTCGACCGTGCCGGCGACGATCGCCTCGATGAGCTGCCGGTGCTGTTCCTGGCTGTGGTCGAGGTTGCCCGGTAGGAGGGGGATCTGGTCCAGCAGGTGGTTGATCCGGGTGCGCACCTCGGCGACGGACCGCAACAGGCTGGGAATGCCGGCACACTCGGCGATGAGCAGATGCAGTTGGGAATCCACCTGCCGGAACGTCGCGGCATCCGCCCCGCCGCACTCCTCCAGCGCCTCCCGCAGGGCCGCGACCTGTCGCGCGCTGAGTCTGGCCGCAGCGGCCTGACCGGCCGCCGCCACCTCGACGATCGCCCGGTAGCGCAGCACGTCGTCCAGTTCCTCGGCCGTCGGCCAGGCCGGCTCCCCGGTCCGGCCGTCCAGCACGGCGGACGCCAGGGCTGGCGGCTTGCAGACATACGCCCCGCCGTACCGGCCACGACGGACTTCCAGCCAGCCGGCCCGCTGCAGCTCCGCGATCGCCTCGCGCAGGGTCGTGCGCGAGACCCCCAGCTGCTCCGCCAGGACCCGCTCGCTGGGCAGGCGCTCCCCGACCCGCACCGACCCCAACCGGATCAGCTGGATCAGCCTGGCCATCGTGTCCTCGAGGGCGTTGCCCGATCGGACGGGCCCGAGTAGGGGCACCACTCTGTGTCCCGGGAGCGTCATCGCCACACCATACGCCGACGCCCCGGCCACCAGACCGCGGAACTCGAGAAGAACGCCACCGCGAATTTCGTCCAGCGAGATCCTTGACGCGATCCGGCCAGGCCGTTAGATTCGCCTGTCATTGGATTGAAAGTGCACCATTAATCCATCGCACATTCGCCTTCCCTTCAGGTCGCGGTCGCCCTGCGGCGGGCCCTCACCCCAGGGGTATCACCATGTCGTCGAACCGCAAATCCTCGAACGACCACATCGAGTACGACGAGGTTGACACGTCGTACCTGTCCCAGCGCGAGCTTCGGAAAGGTGCCGCGGGCTGGATCCTGCTGGCCGGCCTGGGCGTCGCCTACGTCATCTCCGGGGACTTCTCCGGCTGGAATCTCGGGCTCGCCCAAGGCGGCTGGGGCGGACTGCTGATCGCCTTCGGCCTGATGGGCCTGATGTACACCTGCATGGTCTTCGGCCTGGCGGAGCTGTCGTCCACCCTGCCGACCGCCGGAGCCGGATACGGATTCGCCCGACGCGCTCTCGGCCCGCTCGGCGGCTTCGCCACCGGAATGGCGATCCTCATCGAATACGCCGTGGCGCCGGCCGCCATCTCCACCTTCATCGGCGGCTATGTGCGGGCGCTCGGTCTGCCCGAGAGCATTCCCATCTGGCTGGTCTATCTGGTCTGCTACGTGGTCTTCGTCGGCATTCACCTGTGGGGCGTCGGCGAGGCGCTCAAGGTCATGTTCGTGATCACCGCGATCGCGCTGGTCGCCCTGTTGACCTTCGTCGTCGCCATGGTCACGCATTTCGATTCGGCGAACCTTTTCGACATCGCGCCGACGGACGCCGCCGGGGCCAGCGACTTCCTCCCGTTCGGGTTCTCCGGCATCCTGGCCGCGCTGGTCTTCGGCATCTGGTTCTTCCTCGCCGTCGAAGGCGTGCCATTGGCCGCGGAGGAGTCCGCGGACCCCAAGCGGGACATGCCTCGCGGCATCATCACCGCGATCCTCGTCCTGCTGTTCACCGGCGCCTCCATGCTCATCCTGGTGCCCGGCACGGCCGGCGCCGAGGCGATGGGCGGATCCGACAACCCCCTGCCGGCGGCGCTGCGGCACGTCTACGGCGAGCACTCCGTCCTCGCCGCGATCGTCAACTGGGCCGGGCTGTTCGGCCTGGTGGCGAGCTTCTTCTCGATCGTCTTCGCCTACTCCCGGCAGCTG
>JBDIAG010000131.1:0-8820 GCA_039812305.1 Actinomycetales bacterium
AAGCGTCACGCTCCGGCGCGCAGGGATCTTCCACTGGCAGGCGGGGGAGCGATCGGGTTGACGGAGTTGGTGTCAAGCCGCAGCGGGTATGTCGAGCAGGTTCCGCCCGTGGATCTTGCGGAGCACGTGGACGGCATCTGGATCCAGCGGGGTGATCTGCCGGCAGCCTTGCCGTGGCCGGCAGTCGATCTGTTGGTCCTGCCGAATGGGGAGTACTGGTTCGGCGGGCCGGAGACGCACGCCCGACGAGGTGAGCTACCACCCGGTGGCGCGTTGGTGGGAGTGCGGTTGCGCCCCGGAGCGCTCACCGAACTGTGTGGGATCGCGGCCGATGAGGTGCCCGTTGCCGGAGCCCCGCTGCATGATCTGCTCGACGACGCCACTGCCCGGCGCGTTGCCGAGGCGCCCGCGATCGGCGGTTCCCGGGTGCGCGCGACGGCCGGACTGCGTGTCGTGCGATTGCTCGCGGAACGGCCGGTAGGCGCTGCCGACGTCCAGGTGCGACGGGTCCTCCGGGCGATGCGTGCTGCTCCTGGCGCGCCGGTAGCGCACCATGCCGCCGAGGTCGGGCTCTCGGAACGTCAGTTGCGGCGGAGGTTTCAGGTAGCCGTCGGCATGGGCCCGAAGTCGTATGCTCGCGTGCTGCGGTTGCATCGGGCTCTGGCCGTGGCCCGGGATCTCACACTCGACGGGCGTCGGCCGAGTTGGGCGGATATTGCGCAGCGGGCGGGCTACTACGACCAGCCCCACCTGCTCAGCGAGTTCCGACGCGCGGTGGGGGTGACGCCGGGGATGCTCTTGGCCGGCGAAGACGTCCGTTTTCTCCAAGCGGGGGCGAGGACGGCCGTGACACGGTCACGGAATGGGCAATGAGGTAGTCGCGGAGATCCTTCGATGGCACGAGGCGACTGCGATCGACGGCCTCGCCGGGGGTGGAGTTCAGCTGATCGAGCCGTTGGACGCCTGGGCGGTACACGGGTACGCCGACGTCGACCGGGTGCTCACCGAGCACGAGGTGTTCTCCTCCGACGAGCTTCGCTACAGCGCGCAACCTGTGCCGCATCGGGACAATCCGATACTCGGCAGCCTGCTGGCCACCGACCCGCCGCGACATCACGTGCTGCGCCGGATCGTCAGCCGGGCCTTCACCCCCAGAGCGGTCGACGCGCTGCGGGTGACGATCGCCCGGACCGTGCACGAGAGACTCGACGCGATGGACTCCGACACAGCCGAGATGTCGGTGATTGAGGAGATCGGCCTACCGCTGCCGGTGCACACGATTGCCGCCCTGCTCGGCGTCGAAGCCGAGCGGCAGCCGGATTTCGTCCGGTGGACCGAAGCGATCACGTCCTTCGTCGGCTCGTTCAGTGACGATCCCGTCCGACGATCGGCTTTCGAGAACTCTCGGGCCGAGATGAATGCCTACTTCCGCGACGTGTTCACCGCTCATCGGAAGAACCCGAGCGACGACGTGATCTCCGCCTTGCTTGCCGCGGAACCCGATGGCAGCAGGCTCACCGATGACGAGCTCATCAACTTCTGCACGCTGTTGCTCATCAACGGGCACGAGACCACGAAGACCCTGCTGGTGAACACGGTGTTGTGCCTGACGGAATACCCGGCGGCCCTCGCCCGCCTGCGGAGCAGGCCCGAACTGCCGGCGGGGACGCTGGAGGAGGTTCTGCGATTCCTCCCACCGGTCGGCGGTGTCGACCGGTTCGCCACTCGGCCCACGAGTATGGCCGGTCATCGCATCGAAGCCGGCCAGAGGATCATCGCGATGATCCTGTCGGCCAACCGCGACCAGCGGGTATACGTCGAGCCGCACCGCTTCGATCCGGAACGCGGCGAGCAACAGCATCTGTCCTTCGGACATGGCGTGCATTTCTGTCTGGGCGCGCATCTGGCCAGGCAAGAGGTGGAGATCGCCATCCGGATCATGCTCGAACGGATTCCGGGGGAATGGCATCTACCACCCGATGGCGTCGATATCCAGCGCACGCCGGTCGGGATCGATATCGTCAAGCTCGCCTTGGCCTGGCACGGTTCTGACGCGGTGTCGGTAGAGCCCGACCGAGTGGAGGCGAGACTCACAGAAACTGATGAAGCATCACCGTTCCGAGCCACTGCTCCGCGCCGAACTCGCTGAACGTGGTGACGGCTTCGAATCCGAGGCGCCGCGCCACTCCGAGCGCGGCGTGGTTTCTTGTTTGCGTGACTATGACCACGGGTTGATCAGGCCAGGATCTCGCCGCAGCACCGAGAAGCATCCGCGACGCCTCCGTGGCCAAACCTCGCCGCCAATACGTACGCCTGAGCAGATAGGAGAGTTCGAGTTCCGAACCACGTCGATGGACATGACCCGGACGGTCCGGATTCCTATGGTCCAGCTCGATCACACCGGCCGGATCGTCGGTGTCGGCGTCCGCGATCACATAGGATCCAAATCCTGCGGTCTGTGCCGAGGCTGAGGCGAGTGCCGCCTGGATGTCTGCCGGTCGGGGCCCGCCCAGGTAGCGTCGAACCTCAGGGTCCGTGCGCAGCTCGACGAGGGCCTGGAGATCTCGTGCCACTGCCTTCCGCAGCACGACTCGCTCGCCCACGATCCGGGGATCCAGCGGGGGAGTGACGACACCGGACTGTCCCGGGCCTGCGATATGCGACGTCGTGGTGCCTCCCTCACAGTCTCCCAGATCGCCTACCGTAGCGCGGGATTCGAATGGTGGCCTACTCTGCCCGGCCACTGTCGCCGCCGGCTGGTCACTGTTGGTGCGTACTTCTTCCGCGGAGACAATATGTTCGATCGCCGGCAACTGGTTCGGAGAAATGGGAACTTGAAAAAGGTTCGGGCCATCACACTGTGGAGCTGAGAGCTGCTGCGGACGACTGCATGCCAACCGAAGTCGACCGACCGACGTCAGCTCAGGCGACTAGTGCCGCGGAACTCAGGGTCTAGGGTTTAGAACCTGCGGGCTTCCAGCTTCGGGACCTCGATCCGCAGGGGAGCGGGGTGATCAACGGTCAGGGTGTCGGCAGTGGTGATGACTTCCTCGTAGTGGTCATCTCGGAGGGTGAGAACGGTGATGCTCGGTGTTGGCCCGCTGTCGACGAGCCAGTACGACGGAATCCCTGCGTGCGCGTACTCAGCGACTTTCAGAACTCGATCAGTGCGACGAGTTCCGGGTGAATGCACCTCCACCGCCAACAAGACATCACCGGGCAGCAGGCGCACCGGATTGGCGTCCGCGATCTCGGTACGCGTCACGACGATGTCCGGCACTCTGGCCGTTGCAGGTTCCTGGTCGTCGATAGTCACCTCCACCTCGTGGAGCGCGAACAGATCGGCCGGTAGCTTCGCATTGAGCACACTGGTGAGCGCCCAGGTGATCCGCTGATGCCGTATCACCGGTCGTGGCACCACCCTGATGACTCCCTCCACGAGTTCGTACGTGCGTTCAGAGTCCTCGGGCAGGGCTTGCCACTCCGCGAGAGTGACGAGGTGGTCGTATCCGCTCAGCATCGTCGTCATAACCTGCCTCCTCCGCCACTGCCTACCACCATACGTCGCCGGGTATGACTTCGAGACCGGGTCGCCGGCAGTGGCCGGGCAGATGACTCGGCATCCAGCTGGAGGCCGAGCATCCAGAGATCGCCGGATGCTCGGCTCTTTACTGGATGCTCGGCTCTCAAGTGGATGCTGGGCGTCCAACCGGCCGTTCGGACAGATGCGTGGCGACCTCGCCGGGGCAGGGAAGACATGGGCTGGTCCGGCCGGGGGAGATCGTCCCTGGCAACCTACCCCTGGCCACGGACGACCGCTCGACGAAATGTCATAATGGGCATTATCGGTGGTTCAGAATCGGGAGTTGCACTGCCAGACAGTCGCGCGGTGGCCAGGCGCCGGCGTGTGTACCTACTATCCGCCACTTCCGCACGCGAGCGTCCGATATCTATATGCAGTGGTTCTGCTTCGTCCTGGACACAACATCTTCCACCGGCGCGGCGTGTTCGTTGGGTTTGTACGCCTGTTCGGATATGCTCTGTATGCGCCACACAAAGCGCCGAGCCCCGTCTCGGCGTTGCGGGACGGGGCTCGGGGCTGCTTTGGTCGGCAGGTCCAGACTCTACCGCGCGCGCGCCGGGTTAGGTGCCTGGTGTCACGTATGTGCCGCGACTTGGCACAAGGGCAAGGAGCCCCATGCACGTGACGGATTACTACAGCATCCCCAAACCGGTCCCATTCCTCGATGTCGACGTCTTCGACGACAAGCTGATGTTTGTTGACCCCCGCGCTATCCGACTCTCGAAAGACCCGCAGCCGTTCGCTGGCGACGCGGTCAACTGCATGGAGTCGTTCTTCCACGAGATCGCTGCCCACGCACTAAGTGCACGGCCTGCCGACCAGCGCCGCGGTCTCGAGTTGCTCCAGCGGTTTGAAGAGCCTTGGGAAACGCGCCTCGGCCTGGCCGCGAAAGGCTTCCAGGGTCACGGTGGAGCGGCAGATGTAGGAGAGTGGATCTGGAAAGCCTTCACGACTGACGCGCGGATGTTCGTCGACGTCGGGATCCTCACGCAGGTTGAGGATATCGCTCTCTTTGTCGAGGGCATCGCGGAAGACATCACATCCGATCTGACGACGAGGATCGTCTTCAAGCCCCTCGCCGACTTCACCGCCCAAATGCTGTCGCAGTACCCGCACTTCACGGGCGCAGGGAACAAGGTCAAGACTGTGACACGGCAGGTCTGGGACTTCCAGGCGAGGCTCTGGACGGAAGTCGATCTGGACCTCCCAGTCGCGCAGGACCGTACGGGTCGGGAGAAGCCGCTCGTACTGGTACCTCGAGACTGGGCCCGCGGCACGTTGCTGATGAACTCCGGCCGGTTCTACGACAAGAGCGTGCTCGATTACGCCCAAGCCGAGCAGACCGTGTTCACTCAGGCTGGGAAGGCGCTCAAGCCACGCAAGGAGGACCTCGCAGCGCAGGAGGCCCTTGCCCGAGGTCGCGAGACGATCATGGAGGTCGTTCATCGAGCTCACCAGAAAGGCGAGAACCTGGTGAACTTGTTCAAGTCCTTCGTAGACGAGCGCTACGAGCCGCTCACCGACGAGACCATCGACCGCAAGCTCAGGTGATGGTTTGGGTGGTCGGGGGGACGTCTCCTCCCGACCACGCCGGGTGCCTTCAACATTGTGGCTGCCTCAGCGGCGCCACGAGAAGACCCACACTCGGCCGCCCGCCCGATGAAGCGTTCGCTGGGGCTATTGAATACATCCCGCCCGGTCCCCCAGGGTCCGTGCAAACCGGACAACGTCTGAGGCTCCAACGCCCGTCCCATAAACACCCGTTTCTATCAGTTCAGATGAGCACCAAATCTTGGTTCAAGGCACCAGTAGTTTGCCCAGGCTGGCGGCAGCGTCCATGACCGCTGGATGGGCCAGATCCAAGTCCTGGGCGTCCATGAATCTGTGTGGCGTGTCCTCGCCGGGGGCAACCCAGATCACCAGCACCGTCCAATGGGGCCGTTGGAATGACCACCAGCGCAAGCCGGCCCACTTGCGGGATCCGTCGGCGTTGGACTCGCGGAAGACGTTCAGTGCCATGGACTGTGTGGTCGGTCTGTTGCGGGCAACGACTTGAGTGGGGCGAAGTCCTCGATCGAGCAGGTTTCGCGCGTCGTCCAGGTTCAACAGCGGGATATCGTCGGGTAGGTGAAATCGACCGAGGGCATATCGACCGCCGGGGAGGAACGGACACGAGAATGAGTCATTGCGCCAGACAACGAGATCTCCCCTGACTTCGCCGACCGCCGCCTCTGGCGTCATGGCGAAATACCAGGCGTCATATTCTCGCGGATTGTCGGCTCGTCCTTTGCCCTGCGGCTTGTACAGGTACAGCGGATGTCCTGACTCGCCAGGCCGTGCCTGGGAAAGATGCGGGAAGGCTCGATAGACGATCACCTCAGCTGAAGGCGTCCTGAGTCGCCGCGTCCAGAGCATCGATCACCTCGGACGCTCCACGCATCCGCAGCACGTCGATGGGGCGTGCACCTTCCAGATAGGCATTCGACCCGGTCAGCCAGTCCCAAGCGACCTCTGGCGTGAACAGCAGATGAGCCCGCGCCATGACATGTTCCAGGTCCAGAAGCAGACGACGCGTCGCCACGTTGGGTCGCTCCTTGCCCTGCCTCCAACGCGACGGCTGACTCTTGGACACGCCAAGAAGGTCAGCTACGCCCTCGACAGTTCCCACCGCGTGTATGACGAGTTCGGTGCGCATCGCCGGCTCGAACTCGGACCAGGAGGAGCCGTGGAACCTGGACAGCCACTCCTCGACCTGGCTGTCACGCCTCCTTCGGCCGGAACTGGTGGTGGCCCCGGTCATCGTGGACCCGCCCTTCCGTCTGGATCGCGATCCCATCCATCCTAGCTCACCCAACGAAAACGTTGGGCGTCGGGCGTCGATCAACGTTGGGCGCCGTGCGTCAATCAAGGTCGGGTGCCGTGCGTCAATCTCCGTCGCCGGACTGCCTACGCGCTGATCTCAGGAGGCTGCGATAGAGATCGCCCTGGGGCAGATCTACCTTCGCAGGCTCGACGGACGAATCAACCATCTGTCCGGGATGCTCCGAGCACCCCGTGTTCGCGCAAAGCTTCGCGTAGGCCGGCGGGACCGCGGAACAGGTGTGTCGGCATGCCGAGGCCGGTGGCGCCGGCCAGCTTGCTCGGCGAGTCGTCCGTGTAGAACACGTCGGAAGCCGGCATCCCGAGCGTGTCGAGAGCGTGGTGGAAAGCTCGGGCATCCGGCTTGGCATGGCCGATCTCGGCGGAATTGAAGACGAGATCGACATGAGGACGGATGCCGGTGGCCTCGAGCTCGGCGGACACCGTATCGGTGCCGTTGGTCAGGATCCCGGTCACTCGGCCGGTGTCGCGCACCTCGTCGATGAGCCCGATGACGTCGGCGTCGACCGTCCAGGTGGAACTCCCCCAGGCCTGTGCCGCCTGCGCGTCGCCGAGTCTCTCCCCGACGCGGCGAACCCATTCGGAACGGGTGATCCGCCCCGTCGTCACCTCGTCGATCAACGGGGCCGAGAACGCGATGCGCAGGAGTTCCCCCGAACGAAGGCCGCGCGACCGCTCGATCTCCTCGACATGTGCCGGATCGAAGTGCCGGATGACGCCATCGAGGTCGAAGAGGACTGCGCGGATCACTGCTCCACCTTCTCAGACATGGACGCGGGCGACATCGCCGATGGTCCGTAGGGTCGACGTATGCCTTGCGTCATTCTCATCAACGGCGTTCCCGCCGCTGGCAAGAGCACCGTGGCCCGGCGATACGCCAGCGCGCATGAACTGACGGTCGCAATCGACATCGACGTGCTTCGCAGCATGATCGGCGCCTGGCGCACTCGGCCGGTCGACGCAGGTGTACTGGCACGACGAATGGCTGTGGCGTCCGAGCGCGTTCCCGGGAGGCCGGCGTGCCGCCAGCGGCCCACCGTGGGTAGTCCGTGGCAGGCACTGCGATTCAGCCGGCAAATGGCTGGGCATCCAGTTGGAGGCCGAGCATCCGGCGATTGCTGGATGCTCGGCCGGTAACCGGATGCTCGGCGCACAGCCGGCCCGACGCCACCAGCGGCCGTCGCACCCACCAACGCGCGACGGCACCCGACCCGATTATCGGTAGAACTTCACCCCGGCCTTGTTCACCCGGAAGCCCACGCCGGAGCCGTTCTTGCAGGTGACGCCGGTCTCCCGGCTCTCACACACGTACTCGCCGTTCTTCAGCGCTTTTCCATACGGCAGAGACATGAATCGTTGGTCGCCGGTCTCCTCGGAACGAATCACCGTGCCGAAGCCCGAGCGCGCCCATTCCACTCTGTCGCTGTCCGGTGCCGGCCAGGCCGCGATACCGCCGGCACACTGCCACTCAGCTCGCTCCGGCCCGACCCACACCTGCGTGACGCTGATGCTCTCCGCGTCCTCCGGGCAGATCTCCTCGGCGGCGGGCACCCACCCGGACTCCCCCATCATGAGGCTGGTGGGAAGACCGCAGGTGGCGCCCTCGAACTCCGGGTCGCCACTCATGGTGCATACGATGCGCCCGCTCGGGCTGGCGAAGTCGATCGACGACCAGCGGGACGCGTCCAACACCTCGACCTTCGGCTCGTCGGACGGCGGCTGGATCGTCGTCGACTCGGTCCGGGGTGTCGGGTCGCTCGCCGGGGTCGGCGACTGGCTGGTCGGGCTCGCCTGCGAGGTCTGCTGCGTCGGCTCGCCACTCGTGGCCGGCGGAGTGGGCAGCGGCAGCGTGCCGCAGCCCGGCAACAGGCAGAGCAGCGCGAAACCGCAGACGATCCGGTGGCGGTGGCGCATCGGCGTCAGTCTCCCCTTCTGACGGAACCTGGCTCCACAAACGGTAATCCGGGAGGCCGGACTCTTTCCGCCGAATCGCTGAAGTCGACCGCTCCCCTACCGAACCCCGTAGACCACTACCGGACCCCGTAGACCACGTAGTCCTCGAGGTACTGCCAGACCGTCCCGACCTCGGTGAACCCGGCGTTGCGCAGTGTCTCCAGATGGAACGTCGCCGACACCTTCGGTGGCGCGACGTGCAGTTCCGGACCCCAGGCCGCCGTGCGACGCGCGACCACATCGGCCAGGGACGGTTCGGCCTCGGCCGCCGCCCACCACTCGTCCCAGTCGTCGGCGCCGGCTCCCAACCGCTCGGCTCGAAGGGCGGCGGTGTCCTGCTGGGCGATCCGATGCAGGGTCGGGGCCGCGTCCCCGTAGGCGAAGTCGTCGCCGTTGAGGACGAT
>JBDIAG010000132.1:0-8809 GCA_039812305.1 Actinomycetales bacterium
CTGACCGTCCGCCGCCGAAGTTCACCCGTCTGCCAGGTATCAGGCGGGCGGCCTCCGACTCCTGGCACCACTGCCCGGGTAGAGACGCGTCAAGGAGTAATCACATGGTCGATTCGTACGTCCCCAACGAGGTTGTCGTCTTTCCCGGGCCGCGACATGCCAGAGCCGTCAAACTGCTGAAACGGGCGGCCGGCGCCCTCGGCGCCGAGCTGGTCGAGACCGAGCATTCCCGCGAACTCGCGGACGTCCTGCACGATCCGGAGTACCAGCGCGTTCCGCAGTCGTTCGAGCTGCGCGACCGGCCGCGGGACCGGCTCCAGCGCGGGCCCGCGGACGCCCCGCTGCTGATCGAGGAGTACGAGGCGCAGACCAGCCACGACGACGGACTCAAGGTGATGGTCGGCCTCAACCGGGAACTGCAGGCCGACGCGAGCTCCGCGACGTCGGTGCAGCTGACCGGCTTCGGCCCGATCTCCATCGGGCACAGCCCCGTCGGCCAGGGCCCGATCACGATCGGACACGGCCCGATCTCGATCGGACACGGGCCGATCTCCATCGGACACGGGCCGATCACCATCGGCCACAACCCGACCGACGCGTACGGCGATCGGCAACCGGTCGCCTGGGCCGCGCCGGAGCCGCGGCGCAGCGAGGTCGCCGAGGGCAGGCGCCGTCCCGTGGTGATGACCCTGGACACCGGGATCGGCGACCACCCATGGTTCCAGCACGGCGTGACGACGGGTCTCGAGCTGGACGGGGTCGAACTCGGCTACACCGACCCGGCGACGGATCCGGAGCGGCGCGGGCAGTCCGGGCTGGCGGGTGGACTGGACAGCCACAGCGGTCACGGCACGTTCATCGCCGGCCTGATCCGCCAGATCTGCCCGGACGCCCACCTGCACGCGGTGCGGCTGATGCGCTCCAACGGCGTGGCCAACGAATACGAGCTGCTGCGGGTCCTGCACGTGCTGGTGGAGAAGATCCGGCGGGCGAAGGACGGTCGGCCCGGCGGCCTGACGGTCGACGTCCTGGTGATGTCGTTCGGCTACGCCCACGACCTGCCGGCCGACGTGCGCTATGACGACTATCTGCTGCCGGTGCTGGAGGAGCTCGGCAGCCTCGGGGTCGCGGTCGTCGCCGCCGCGGGCAACAACGCCAGCACGCAGAAGGTCTACCCCGCGGCGTTCGCGCCGCACGACGGTGGCAGGGTGAGCGCGGCGAAGCCGGGGATCGTCCCGGTGACCAGCGTGGGCTCGCTGAACCCGAACGGCACCGTGGCGCTGTTCAGCAACGCCGGGAAATGGGTCAGCGCGTGGCTGAGTGGAGCGGCTCTGGTCTCGACCATGCCCACCGGCCTCAACGGAGGACTGACTCCGTCGGTCTCGGTGGTGGACCGGCTCGGCATGCGGCGGTCGTCCATCGACCCGGACGACTTCTCCGGCGGGTTCGGGGTGTGGAGCGGCACCAGCTTCGCCGCTCCCCTCTTCGCCGGCCACCTCGCCCAGGCGCTGTGGGAGACCGGACGGCTCGGCGACGCCGGGTTCGGTCCGGAGGACGTCATGGGGCTGCTTGGCGAGGTGGTGGCCGAGCATTCGAACGAGACGGACGACACGCCGCCACGCGGGTAAGGGCGGTGGCGTGCCCCTCGCGTGGAGTATTTCCGTTGCCAGGCAACAGAAGTGCTCCGTGCGGGAGTGTTCGCCGGGGCCACGGCTGCGCGAGGGTGTCCGGACTGGGCAGTTAGCGGCAGAATATGCCGGGTGTCCGTGGGAGTGACCGTGCAGCAGCGGGCGCAGGCTGCCTCGGCCCGGGGCCGGCACGAGTGGGCGGCCCGCACGCTGCGCAAGGCCCTCGATTCACAGCTGGAGATCACCGCGCTGGAGCGGGTCCGGCTGCTGATCAGCCTCGCCTGGGCGGAGGCCGAGATCAACGGGCTGCCCGAGGGGCTTGCCGTGCTCGACCAGGCGGCGGAGCTCGCGGCGGTGACCCAGACCCCGACCGCCCTGCTCCACGGGCAACGGGGGTTGCTGCTCTTGCGCGCGGGACACTTCGCACCCGCTCGGGTCGAGCTCCAGCTCGCCGCCGACGAGTTGCCGGTGGACGACCCCGAGCGCATCAAGGTGCTGATCAACCGCGGGGTGACGTCCCTGCGAATGGGCGCGCTCGGCTCGGCGGGCGAGGACTTCGAGGCCAGCCTGACCGCCGCGAAAGCCGCCGGGCTGGCCTTCGAGGAGGCCGCCTCGATCGACAATCTCGGCTACCTGGCTCTGTTGCGCGGGGACATCCCGGACGCGCTGCGGATGGCGGCGGACGCGGAACGGATCCTCGCGCCGCAGTCGCCCTGGCTGGCCGGGGTGTGTGCCCGGGGACGGGCGGACGTGCTGATGGCGGCCGGCCTGTTCACCGAGGCGGCCGAGGAGTACCAGCGCGCGGTGACCGTGCTGACCAAGCCGGGGCACCGGCAGGAGCGCGGTCAAGCCGCCCTCGGCCTGGCCGAGATCGACCGACTGCGAGGCAGTTACAGCACCGCCAGGACCTGGGCCCGCCGGGCCGCCCGCTACTTCGAGAGTCGCGGCGCAGCCGGCTGGTCGCTGCTGGCCGAACTCGAACTGACCCGGATCGAGGCGCAGGTGCGGCCTCGCCGGGCCGAGCAGCTGGCCTCCGAGCTGGAGGACCGGCTGATCGTCCAGGGCCTGCGGGAGGAGGCCGCCAGCGCCCGGCTCCTGCGGATCCGCGCGCTGCTCGCCCGCGGACTGACCGCGGAGGCCGACGAGCTCGCGAGCCGGCCGTTGCCGGGCGGGCGCGGGACCCGGATGGCGAACCGGATGCTCGCCTACGAGGTGCGGGCCCAGCTCCACGAGGCGATGGGACGCACCGGCCTGGCGCAGCGGACCCGCCGGCGCGGGTTGCGCGACCTGCACGGGTACCAGGCCCGCTTCGGCAGCGTCGACCTGCTCACCGCGGCCACCCGGATCGGCACCGATCTGGCGATCGACGGGCTGCGGGCCGCGTTGTCGTCCGGGCGGGCCGGCGCGATCCTGGAGTGGTCGGAACAACTGCGCGCCAGCGCACGGATGCCGAGCGTGCGACCGCCACGCGACCAGACCACCGCGGACCTGCTGGCCTCACTGCGCCATGTGCAGGCGAGCCAGCGGTCGGCGAAGCTGGACGGCGAGTCACCCGACCCGGCGTGGGCCGGCCAGGCCGCGATCCTGCGCCGGGAGATCCGCCGGCAGGCCTGGCACGCCACCGCCGAGCGGGAGGTGGCCAAACCGGTCGGTCTGGCGACGCTGCACGACGCCCTCGGACCGGACGCGGTGGCCCTGGCCCTGATGACGGTGGACGACCGCGTGCACGCGCTGACGATCGACGGCCGTTCGGCGCGGCACCAGGATCTGTGCGGGGTGGACGTGCGGGACGTGATCCTGCGGGTGCGCGCCGACCTGGACCAGCTCGCCAAGCGCCGGCTGCCCGCGTCGATGCGGGCCCGCGTGGTCGCCAGCCTGGATTCCGGGCTGGCCCGGATCGACACCTTGCTTCGGACGGCGCTCGGGGCGCAGGACATCGGCGGCCCGGTCGTGATCGTGCCCAGCGGGCAGGCCTCGCTGATCCCGTGGATGCTGCTGCCGGTATTGCGGCAACGCCTGGTGTGCGTCGTGCCCTCGCTGACCTGGTGGGTCGGTCAGCGAGCGCGGGGGCCGCTGGAGCTGGGCCGCCGCGAGGTGCACATCGCCGGCCCGGAGCTCGACCGCGCCCTGCCGGAGGTGCTGGCCAGCGCCCACAGTGCCTCCACCGCAACCGTTCTCACCGGTGACGAGGCCACAGTGGGGGCGACGCTGGCGGCGATGGACGCCTGCGACGTGCTGCACGTGGCGGCGCACGGGCAGCACGAGCCGGACAACCCGTTGTTCTCCCGGCTGCTGCTGGCCGACGGCTGGTTGTACGGATACGACCTGGATCTCGTCGAACGGCTGCCGACGCACGCCGTGCTGTCGGCGTGCGAGGCCGGGATGGCGAGCATCCGTCCGGGCGAGGAGACGCTCGGGCTGACCGCCGCGTTGCTGCACGGCGGCTGCCGCAGCGTCATCTCATCGGTGGCCAGCGTCAACGACGGCGAGGCGGAGCGGATCGCGGTGGCCCATCACGCCGCCTTGCGCCGCGGCGATCCGCCAGCTCGGGCGCTGGCCGAGGCGCTGGTTGCCGGCGGCCCGGAGTTCCCGGCTCCGCTGGTGTGCTTCGGCCTCGGCTGGTGAGCGATCTGAGAGGCTGACCGACGTGGACGCCACCGAATGGGACCGCCGATACGCCGACGCCGATCTGGTCTGGCCGGACCGCCCCAATATCTGGGTGTCCGAACTGGTCGGGCCGATGCCGCCGGGGGTCGCCCTCGATGTCGCGGCCGGCGAAGGGCGGAACGCGCTGTGGCTGGTGGAACTCGGGTGGACCGTCGTCGCGACCGACTTCTCCGAGGTGGCGATCCAACGGTGCCGCACGTTGGCGGAGCAGAAGCTGGGCGCGAGCACGGCCCGGCTGACCGCGATCGTCCGGGATGCCGTCTCGCCCGCGCCCCCGGTGCCGTCCGGAGAGCCGGTGGCCTCGGAGGAGCCTGGGGCGTCGGGTGAGCCGGGTGTGTCGGGAGAGCCGGGGGCGTCGAGCACCGGCTACGACCTGGCCGTGCTCTGCTATCTGCATCTGCCCCGGCCGCAGTGGATCCGGGCGCTGACGTCGGCGGTCGAGGCGGTCCGGCCCGGTGGAACCGTCGTCGTGGTGGCGCATTCGCTGCGGAATCTGACCGAGGGCGTGGGTGGCCCGCCGGATCCGGAGATCCTGCTCGATCCGGAGGCCCTGGTGGAGTCCGCCGCCGGGCTGCCGGTCGACATCGACCTCGCGGAGATCCGCTACCGGCCGGTCGTCAAGGACGATGCGACCGTCGACGCCCTGGACACGGTGGCCCGGCTGATCCGCCGCTGACGTGACCGCCCGTTGAGTTGAGCGGCCGCTGACGTGACCTGCCGCTGAGTTGACCGCCCGGGCGCCGGGCACCCAGTTATGTGTCGAGCACCCAGTTATGTGTCGAGCGACCGGCGATCGCCGGCTGGCGAGCCCACACGTGGTCGATGCGGGAAGGTCCGGCTGGATGACACGACCGGACGGGGCTCAGGTGCCGGGATCGATGAGGCGGATGCCGCGCGACGGGGTGTCGGCCAGGGCGGCGAGGGCCGGGCCGGCCTCGGCGAGGCCCATCGGCGGGTCGGCGGCGAGGAGCCCGGCCAGGTCGAGCCGCCCGGCGGCGACGTCGGCGAGAAGCGGCGGGTAGTCCGCGGCGGCCATCCCGTGGCTGCCAAGGAGATCCAGTTCCCAGGCGATCACCCGGTCCATCGGGACCCGCGGATCACCGGCGGCCGGCGGCAACAGACCCACCTGGACGTGCCGGCCGCGGCGGCCGAGGGCCAGGATGCCGGCCCGGCAACTGGTCGGGGAGCCGATCGCGTCGACGGCCACGGCGGCGCCACCACCGGACCATTCCACGAGTTCGGCGATCAGGTCCGGTTCGGGCTGGGCGGCGTCGACCGCGTGCTCGGCTCCGTGTCGCTGCGCGAGGTCGCGTGCCCCCGCGTCCAGATCGATCGCGCAGACCCGGGCACCGCGGCCGGCGGCGATCTCGATCGCGGCCAGACCGACGCCGCCGCAGCCGAAGACGAGCACCGTGTCGTCCGACGTCACCCGGCCGCGCGCCGTCACCGCCCGGTAGGCGGTGGCGACGCGGCAGCCGAGGGCGGCGGCCAGCGCGGGTGAGAGCCCGGGAGGCAGGGCGATGAGATTCGTCGTGGCCGCGAACACGACCACCTGCTCCGCGAACGAGCCCGGATCGCTGAATCCGGGCTGCCGCTGCGCCGGGCAGACCTGCCCGTTGCCGGCGCGGCAGGTGGCGCACGCTCCGCAGGCGAAGACGAACGGCGCGGTGACCTGCCGGCCCAGCCACTCCGCCGGCACGCCGTCGCCGACCGCCAGCACCTCCCCGGCGAACTCGTGCCCGGGGATGTGCGGGAAGGTCTGGATGTCGGTGTCGTGCCCCATCCACCCGTGCCAGTCGCTGCGGCACAGCCCGGTGGCCAGCACCCGCACGACCGCGGCACCGGGTGGCGCCTGGGGCTCGGGGACGTCGACCACGCGCAGAGGTCGCTGGAATGCCTCGTAGGTCAGTGCGCGCACCGGATCAGCCTGCCCGCCCGGTCAGGCCCAGGCCAGGGCCAGCTCGGGTGCCTCGAGCACCGCGGCGACGTCGGCGAGCACCCGGGAACCGAGGTCGCCGTCCACCAGCCGATGGTCGAAGCTCAGGGTCAGCTGCATGACGTCCCGGACGGCGAGTTCGCCCTCGACCACCCAGGGCATCGCCCGCACCTGGCCCATCGCCAGGATCGCCGCCTCGGGTGGATTGATCAGCGGTGTGCCGCCGTCCACTCCGAAGACTCCGACGTTCGTGATCGTGATGGTGCCGCCGCGCATCGCGGCCGGGGGCGTCGTGCCGTCCCGGGCGGATCGGGTCAGCTCGGCGAGCGCCTGGGCCAGCGCGCGCACGTCCATCGTGTCGGCGTCCTTGATGTTGGGGACGAGCAGTCCGCGCGTGGTCGCGGTGGCGATGCCGAGATTGACGTAGTGCTTGAGGACGATCTCACCGGCGGCGGAGTCCCAGGTCGAGTTGATGCCGGGGTTGCGACGCACAGCCAGGCACAGCGCGCGCGCCACCAGCGCCAGCGGCGTCAGCTTCAATCCGTTGAACTCCTTGCGGGAGCGCAGCTTTCGCAACAGGGCCAGGCTGTTCGTGACGTCCACCGAGACCCACTCGGTGACGTGCGGGGCGGTGAAGGCGCTGCGCACCATCACCTCCGCCGTGGCCTTGCGGACTCCGGCGATCGCGATGCGCTCCTCCCGTCCCGGCGGTGCGACCGACTCGATGGCCGGCGCCGCGGCCGGGGCGCTGGCGGCCTGGGCCACCGCCTCCACGTCCGCCCGGGTGACCAACCCGTCCTTCCCGGTGCCGCCGACCGTGGCCAGGTCGACGCCGAGATCGCGGGCGAGCTTGCGGACCGGTGGCTTCGCCCGCGCCCGGACGTCCGGTGGGAGCGGTGGCGGACTCACCGTGCCGACCGGTGGCAGACCACCGCGACCGGCGTCGTGCACCGGCCGGACCGGGCGCGGCGGAGGCGGTGGCGCGACCGGCATCGAGACCGGACGCTGCGCGGAGAACTCGTCGTTCAGCACGTTGGCGGCGCTGGCCGCCACCCCGCTGCCGGGGCCGAACGCCTTCGGCCAGGCTCGCCGCGGGCGGCGCTTGGGCACGCTGGGCTTGGGTCCGTAGCCGACCAGCACCGGCTGCCTGGTCTCGCCATCGCTGCTGTCGTCGCTGCCGCCGTCGTCCGGCTGCCCGGTCGGGGTGGGCCCGGCGGCCTCGGGCGGGACGGACGGTGATCCGGCGGCTCGGTCGGGATGGTCGTCGGTGCCGGCATCGTCGGCCGGACCGTCCGGATCGATGTCGATGCTGATGATCGGCGAGCCGACCTCGACGGTCGCCCCCTCCTCGACGTGGATCTCGACGACGACTCCGGCGTAGGGACTGGGCAGCTCCACCAGCGACTTGGCCGTCTCGATGTCGACGATCGGCTGGTTCATCTCGACGGTGTCGCCCACCGAGACCTTCCAGGAGACGATGTCGGCCTCGGTCAGGCCTTCGGCGGGGTCCGGGAGCAGGAACTGCTTGATCGTGGGCATGCGTTCACTCCGCCTCAGTAGGCCATCTCAGTAGGCAAGGCTGCGGTCGACGGCGTCGAGCACTCGGTCCAGGTCGGGCAGGAAGTCCTCCTCGTATCGGCTGGGCGGGTAGGGCAGGTGGAACGAGCCCACCCGCAGCACCGGCGCCTCCAGGCTGTAGAAGCAGCGTTCGGTGATCCGGGCGGCGATCTCGGCGCCCAGACCGCCGAAGACCGAGGCCTCGTGGGCGATCACCAGACGTCCGGTCTTGAGCACCGACGCCTCCACCGTGGCGACGTCCAACGGGGAGAGACTGCGCAGGTCGATCACCTCGATGTCGATCCCGTCGTCCACGCCGGCCTCGGCGGCGACCAGGCCGACCTTCACCATCGGGCCGTAGGCGGCGATGGTCACCTGGCTGCCGGTGCGGGCCACCCGGGCCTGGTGCAGCGGCATCGGCGCCGCCTCGGTGTCGACCTCACCCTTCTCCCAGTACCGCCGCTTCGGCTCGAAGAAGATCACCGGGTCGTCGCTGGCGATCGCCTGCTGGATCATCCAGTAGGCGTCGTGCGGGTTGGCGCAGCTGACCACCCTCAGACCGGCGGTGTGCGCGAAGTAAGCCTCGGGACTCTCGGAATGGTGCTCGACCGCACCGATGCCACCCCCGTACGGGATGCGCACGACGACCGGCATCTTGATCATCCCGCCGGAACGGGCGGTCATCTTGGCCAGCTGGGAGACGATCTGGTCATAGGCCGGGTAGACGAACCCGTCGAACTGGATCTCACACACCGGACGGTAGCCGCGCAGGGCCAGGCCGATCGCGGTGCCGATGATGCCGGATTCGGCCAGTGGTGAGTCGACCACCCGGTCCTCGCCGAAGTCCTTCTGCAGGCCGTCGGTGATCCGGAAGACCCCGCCGAGCTTGCCGACGTCCTCGCCCATGACGAGCACCTTGGGCTCGGCTTCCATCGCGGCCCGCAACCCGAGGTTGAGCCCCTTGGCGATCGTCGTGGTGAAGCGCGTCGGGCTGGGGCCGTCCACCGCTCTGATCGCGTCG
>JBDIAG010000133.1:0-8801 GCA_039812305.1 Actinomycetales bacterium
ACGTGGCAGTCTACTTCGACATTGCTGCACTACGTCGATCAAGACGGAGATGTGGTGGTCCACATGTTGCGGGACTGCAACCAGTGCCTTCGCCGCACGTTTCGCCCACCTCGGTAGGTCGCCGGTGAGTTGGATCGACCAATCAGAGGTGGCGGCCTTGATGAGAGGGAGGGCTCGGGCTGCGTCGATGGTGAGCACGTTACCGGTTCCCTGTGCCACACCCAGGCTATTCCGAATCTCCATCACCAATTCCGGTCGTTCCTCGCGGTGTCGGCTCTCGAGTTCCTGCCAGGCGCTCGTCCGCAGTTCCCCGTCCGCCCGCACCGGTAGGTGCCCGGTCAGTGCGGCGTCGAGCAGTTCTGCGGGCCGAACCCCGGGCGTGATGTACCCGAGTAACGTGGCCCCGAGGATGGACACCCGCAGCGCCTCCACGAGATGCGCGTCGGTACGTTCCATTTGTTGCAAGACCAGCGTCTCGACGACCGGCGCGTACTCCACCGCCAGTTGATCAAGCCGCACACGCGCGTACAGCGTCTCTCCGGGGACTCCCTCGCGGAGCCTGATGATCTCCTCGAAGAATCGCGCGTTCTCGGGATTCCGTCCCAGACGGATGGTGGCTTTGACCGTGCGGGCGATGTTCTCATTTGCGTCTTCGATCGAAATCGATCTGGCTGACACCGGCCAGGCCTTGATGACAGCAGCTTGGGGGGCCTCGCGCACCGGAGGATTCGCCCAAAGGATGCGAGACAGTACTGCGGTATGGATCGATTTCCGAATTTCGTTGGCAACATCCTGGTGGAGGTGGTCGTTTCGTCCATTCCAGTTGGCGATGCCCTCTAGGCGCAGTTGAACCCTAGCCGGAATGCTGTCACGCCGCGCCGAATGCGACCTGGTGTCCGGGGCCGGATCCGCGACCACCGACTCGGGCGGTGGAAGCGAATCAGATGCTAGCGGAGGGATGCCGAACGCTGTGTGGACTTGAGGGGCAAGGTTGACCAAGGATCTGGGTGCTCCGGCCCAGAACGCGAGCAAAACCTGTCGACGCTCACCCTCGGATGTCTGCCTGGCCTCGACTTCGACGGCGGGCGAGAGGATGGGTTCGTCCCGGCGCGGTGGAAAGTCGGCGGCGAAGGACTGGTTTGGGAATGTTCGCTGTTTGATATAGCCGTGGTACTCGGTAAGTGTGTGGCGCACGACTCGGGCAAGCGTCACGCGGGGGTTAAACGCGTCCGTATCATCATCCTTCGGGCCGATCACTGCGTCCGCTGCTGCCGATCGCACGACCCGGAGCAGCGCCTGCCGGTTGTATGGGTACAGTCCGTGTCCGGTTGCCGCCGTACCGAAACCGGTATGACATGGGTCCTTGAACATGCATTCATCGCAGATGTTGGGCGCCTGCGAACTGTCGGCCACCATGGCGGCGTCCAGTCGATTCCTCCCTAGCCTGGCGGCATTGAGGTAGCGCCCAACAAAGTCGACGACCCGCTGTTCGGTGTCAGTGCGAGTCTCGGGACCCGACAGCGCGACCCGCATCTCGTACCGGACTGGGCTGCTGGACTCAATCCTCGTGCGTACCGTTTCGACGAGGCTTTCGTAGTAGCCGGTGGTCACGGCCAGCAATGTGCGAATGGGAGCCAGTACCGCGCTGCCTTTCCGTTCCCCCGTCTCAAGGATGGCATCGAGCAGATCGCGCTGCACGCCCTGGACGAGCGCAAAGTCTTCGACCAGCAGGATGATCTCCTGGTTACGCTCAGCGAGGGCTCGGCGGATACCGAGGAAGGCCTTCTGTAGTTGGCCGACGCCGATGTTTGCGGCTTGCATGACGGCGACGTCGAGGTGCTGATTAAGGAGGTCAACCGCCTCCTGTTTCAGCCGGTCGTTCGCGACGAGCTGGCGGAAGAGCCGCTGGCTGGAGTGGGCGGCGGTGCGGATATCGAGCACGTCCGACGGCAGATCCTCGGCGGTGAACTGCAGTGGCACGTCCGACTCGTCCTCGCGGCGCCCGTTGATGGCGTGTGCGGCGCGCCGCGGGATGAGGGAGTCCCGTCGCAGCAACTGAGTTCGGAAGAACGGGTCGTGCAGTAGCAGGTAAAGTCCGCTCTCCCCAACCAGGGCACGTTCCGTGACTGTGCGGTGCGGCGCGACCCGCAGCGACTCGGCGAGTTCGTCGAGCAGACGGCGCTCGAGCGACTCCTGCGTAATGTCGCGCCCCAGTCGGGCCACGTCGTTGCGGATCTTGTCGAAGAGTGCGCCGTCGAGGCCGAGCAGCAATTTTTCGACGACGCCCGCGAGGCTCGTGCTCTCTTTTGGCAGGTAGATAACCTGCTTGGCCGGATCTTCCGGCATCTGAGTATGAATCCAGCGCACCAGATGGGATTTGCCGGCGCCGGAGGCCCCCAACACCGGGACAACGAGGACGCCGTTGTTGGTAGGCCGAGTCAGGAACTCCTTAAGCAGGTCGGATTCGTTGATCAGGGTGCGTTCGGGGATTCCCGAACCACCCGGGGTTAACCGCCGGATATCGAGTTGGGCGTGCGTCGCGAGAAACACGCTGTCGCTGGGGCTTACTGCCTCGGTCGCGATGGTCTCCAGTACGCTCCCGATGCTCCAGCAAGTGACGCCGCTGAACTCAGGCATGCCCACCGCCCTGCACAACGATATGCGAGATCGAACGCATGCCTGAGCGGTCGAGGCCGGGTAGCAGGACCATGTCGGCGAAGTCCGCCTGCCGCTCCATTGCGAGCCAACCGCCTTCCCCGGCGTTCTCCAGCGCGTAGGCGGTGGCTCGGTCGACCATGTTGGAGGTCGCTTCGTACCCGAGGGTTCTGCTCACCGAACCACCGGGCAGGACAGGAGTCGCATCGCGGAATTCTTGTAGAAGACGGCCTGCGGCGATCCTCTCACCAGCGGTGTATCTCATGGCCACGAAGTCGCGCAGCGCCCGCGTCGGATCCGCCATCAGTCGCGATCCCCGACCTTCCATTGGGTCCCATTCCACGGCGAAACCCAGCGCAACGGCCCAAAAGCGGAAGCCGTTCCACCGTGTCGAGTTGGTGAACACGCTGGTTCGGCGCTCTGGGACCTGTTCCAGTGCGGCCGTGCTTTCGCTCCACGGTTGGCGCAGCGGGTCCGTCATCAACAGCCAGGACAGGGCACGCAACAGGTCGTTGGCGCCCGACTCGTCAAGCGGCGCCGTGGTTGGGCAATTGCTCAGGATTGTGGAACGCAGCATGGCGCAAAACGCCGCGTATGTCGTCAGCGGCGCGGTCGACGCAACGATCTTTCCACCCGTACCAGGCGCGACCAGTCGGAGTTCGAGCACGGCGTCGAGCGCGACCTTCGCTGGGTCCGTGACCTTGCGCTCGTCGTCCTTGACAGACCGGATGCCGGGCGGGCTGGTGAGAGCTAGGACATCCTCGCGGGCTAGGGGCCCGTAGTGCGCGATGGTGCGGACGGTGACCCACATGGCAGCGGGGAGAACGAGTGTGGGACTCGGGTTGAGGAGGGCCATTAGAGACTCCCTAGGGCGGCGCGGATACTCAGGTTCGCCGTGACGTCTTGCCATCGCCAGAGTGGCTTGTCTGGCGCGGGCAGAGACGCTGGCCCGAGGACGTAGGTGGGCAGTCGACGGCCAAGGCGTTGTAGGACTGAGGCCGAGACGCCGGTCGCGTTCCTGTCCATGATTACGGTCACCAAGCCTTCGTAGGACATGAGCAGTTCGTCGTCGTCGCGGATAACAGGGCGGGTGATATTGGCTTGGGCCGCGTCCAACATGTTGGGATCCGCGCAATGGAAGACCATCGCCCCCGCCAATGCGAGTCCGGCGACCACATCTGGAAGGAGATCTCGACGTGTCGTCTCGTCCGGCCAGTAGATGAGCAGCACGTCAGCGCCGGCATGCAGCGGATCCGCTGCTTTGCCCACGTACGACAGGTGGGGCGACGGCTCGGGCGGAAAGAGCACGTCGGAAGTCTGGGCGGCACGCCGACAACCAGGGCATCCGCGGCACGCGGGTGAGGTAATCAGGGTCTCGCTACCGGTCCGCACACGGTACTGCTTAGCGAGGATCTCGCCATAGCAGTACGTCCCGGCGACCAACTCCCGCATCCGCTGCAGCGAGTCAGCCTGAGCGGCCGTGATCTGCCGCCGCGCGTCGCTCATCAGCCCGTCCCAAGCCTGCTCTCGCAGACCGGCACCGTTGACCACCGTGATGTCAATGACGTCACGGGACTCCCTGTAGAAGGCATCTTGCCGCTGCTGCCATGTGTCGTCGTCCTCGTCACGCTCGCGCGACGGCGCAGTGGCAGCGTTGAGCCGCACCAGACCGGCCTGCGCCATCAGGGTCAGCGCCTTAACATTCCAACTGGCGCTTCTCTGGTAGCCCTCCACCATGTAACCGGGTAGTGATCGCAGGTTGACGCGTAGCGCGCCAGATGGCGTTTTCCAGGCCTGGTCCCGGAGGGCCGACCAGCGTTCCCAACCCTTGTCTGCGCCTATCAGGACGACGCCGTTTAGATTCTTCGCGACAGGAATATCCTGGTCTGCAGTAGCGAGATAAGAGACGGTGGGCAGCCCGTCACGTCCCGCGCGCCCCACCTCTTGGTAGAACCGGTCGATCGTCTCCGGCAGGCAAGCGTGCACAACGCTGCGGACGGTGCTGACGTCGATGCCGAGCCCGAATGCTGACGTGCCCACCACGACGTCGAACTCAGTCGGCACTGTGCGTCCGTCGGTGTCCTCGCCGCGCCAGCCCTGCACGGCCAGTCGTCGGGCCTCCTCTGAACTCTGCCCGGTGACGGCGGCGACACGGACCAAACCGGCCTCCCGAAGGGTCTGCAACCAAGCGTTGGCGTCTTCAACCTTCGACACGTACAAGATGAGGGGGCGTGGAAGCCGATGAACGGCCTCCAACACGGCCGACTGCCGGTCCTCGGGTGCTGCGAAGTGTGCCGCGTAGTACGCCGGTTCTGTGCGCAGCGACGAGCCCCAGACCACTTCGACGTGACGATCTGGCGAGAAGGTGCGCTTGAGGAGGTCGATATGCCTGCCGGTGAGCGTGGCGCTGAGCAGCACCGTCACGGGCAGTTCGCTCGCGGGGGAGCACCTGATCAGTTCGGCGTGTAGCCCTGCCATAGTCAAGAATTCCGGGCGGAAGTCTTGTCCCCACTGGTCGATGATGTGTGCCTCGTCGACCACGAACTGGCGCAGCAAACCGTTCTGGGCGCACGACATCAGTGAATCCCGCAGGCCCGTCATCAGGGCTTCCGGCGACGTGTAGACGATGCGTTGCTGACCGGTCCTGATTGCTTCCCGGACTGCGCGCTTGGCGGCGGGGTCTAGGGTGCCGACGTAGGCGTATCGGCCGGCGGGACTGAGTTGCCGACCCAGCCGTTGCGCCGCCTGTTTCGTCCGGCGCTCCATGTCGAGAGCAAGGACGACTGTCGGTACCACCACGACGGTAACGCCTGAGTCCCGGGCGAGCGCGCGGCTCCAGACCACGTCTGTCTTTCCGCGACCTGTTGGTAGAGCCACAATGATCGTCGAACCTTCGGGCGCGAGCGCCACCGTTCGGGCGGCAGACCGCTGCGCGGTGCTGAGGTAGTGCGTATGGCCGAGGGTACGGCGCCAGAACGGGTCGGCCGGCGTATTCTGCAGGGCTCGTCGATAGTCCGATGCGGGCCCCCGAAATACCTCAGTAAGTTGCCGCTGTGCAGCCTTCTGGTCCTCGTGCTCGCGCAGCGGCGGACACCACGGTACGGCGGAGACGATCAGTGATCCGTCCTGTGGTCGCGTGCCGCAGGCGGCGCGGGACCAGTCGCCCGGCGATGGCCATGGATCCCGCCCAGGCACCAAGAGGTGCGGGTCTCCGCGGAAGCGCGCGCCGTCCTCGAGCAGCACTTGCCGAACCAATGCCGCTACGTCACCCGACCCCGATCGGCCGTCCTGCAGGTTCGCGATGGCGTCCAGCAGTCGGCGGGCAGCGTCCCCGGGGGCCCGGCCGGCAGGTGGCCGTGGCCAAGCGGCCGCCGCCTCCTGGACCGCGCGTAGGTCAGTAGTCATCAGGACTCCATCGCCGGCGACCGCGGACCAGGCAGGTGACCGCTTGCAGACAAATCCGCGGTGTCAGAGTTCCATCTATGAGTGCGTCGTTGAGAGTCCGGTCGAGCAGTAGTGACTCGTCGTCATGTAGCAAACGTCCCGCGAGGCGGCGCGCACTGGCCTGCGCGGTAAGCGTCGCACCCTCGTTCTGCAGGCGCACACTCGCCGCCGCGCACCGGGTTTGGAGGTCGGTTACACGCTGGAGTTCCGTCCGGGCGGCGTCCTCCGCCGCGGTGGCGCCCTCAAAGAAGCCGTCCTCACCGCCGAACAGTGCGTACAGGGGACGCACTCGATCGTGGCTGAGGTTTACATCGTCGGCATTGTTCCGGTACGGCGCGCTAAGCCAGGCGAGCAGGGCAGGGTCCTCGACGGCCCGGTCGCTGTTCGCCGGAATCCAGACGGTTCGGACGAATGGTGGAAGGGCACTGTCAGCGCGGCGGCGCAGAGCGCGCAGGTCACCCTCCCGCCCGGCCATCACACGTATCGCGGGTCGATCGTCAGCCTCAACTAGGTAGACAAAGCAAAAGTAGGGCAACGGATCTCCAGCGAGATCAGGGTCGGTGCGCCAATGTGCGCTGGCACGACCGCGGTCATCGATCTGCAGAACATGAGCCACGGCATCTACCAGTGGATTGCCTATTCGGAAGAGTCGTCCACCATACCTTAGGGCAGCTTGACGCGCCATGTGGGCGGAGCGAGAAACCTTGGGCACGTTGTTGAAGCGGCGCGACAGTTGCGTTCCGAGCAGAGCGCGGCCAGACAGATCAACGTTCACACGGCCCTGGTGTCCGACCTGCAGATCCATCCGGAAGCCCTCGTCCCCGCCCATGAGTCTCAGCAGAGGCATCCGCGTGTCTGCATGTCGCGACTCGTAACGTGACTCGTAACGCCCGACATCCAAGGCGAGATTGCGGGTGGTATGTGCGGCTTCCTCGCTGGCCTCAAGCATGTCGAGTCGGTTTACCGCGCGCAGTCCATCCTCGAGGGAGTCATGCAGTGCGGCACCCACACCGAGTAGTCCATCGGCTCCGGCCTGTACCCCGGCGCCCCAGATACTGTCGAGGTCCCTGGCTACTATGTCCTGCAGTGCCGAGATGGAGCGGTCGAAGATGCGGTAGCCGCCGATGAGCAGCGATTTCCATGCGGCTGTGAGTGTTGAGGCCCCTTGGTCCCCGAACACCAGTTGCGCCGCAGGGTGCCCTCTTCCGTACCGATCGACCCGACCGATCCTCTGTTCCAGCTGGTTCGGGTTGGTGGGCAACCGCAGGTGGACGGCGATCTCCGCGGTCTGCAAGTTCAGGCCGTCGTCTCCGCTTCCGTCACATACCAGCACGCCGCCGCGCTCGCGCCACCTGTTGACCGCTTGCTCGAGTTCGATTGCGTCCTGGTCGGACAGATGTCGGTGGATCGCGCCTGGGTAGTTGGCCGCGTGCAGTGCGCCGGCGATCTGCCCAGCAAGCGATCCGGGTCCGGCGAAGATGACTGTTCGCTTTCCTGCAGTACGGTGTAGCCACCTCACCATTTCGTCGAGTGCATCATGCTCGGCGTCGGCCGCGATCGCGGCTTCGACGGCCAACTCGACAGGAACGACGGGGACAGAGGTGAGCGCAGTACGCTCGCTTGCGGACAGGCCGGCTGAGGTCGCCGCGTCGGAGTCGCCGTATAGACGCCATCTGAGCGCCGCCCGCAGATCGTCTGCCGGGCCACCGGTCCTGGCCACCAGAAGCGCGAGGACCGGCCCGTAGGGCATGTGATCGATCCCTGCGTCTAGCAGTGCGTCGCGCACGCCAGTCTGCCATTCGTGGAGCGCATGTGTGGCTGCTTCGTGTTCCGCGCTGGATAGCTTTGCTATCTTAGGCCGGGTTCGACCCGTGACCTCGAAAGGCGGCAGGTGGCCGTCGTCGTCTAGTGGGGCGTCGAGCACGGCCTCCCGTCGATGGCGAATGACACGTCGGTGGAGTCTATAGGTCTCACCTATATGGCCCCGGACGGCCTCTACGGCCTCCGAAATTGCCGCCTGAGTGGCGGATTCATCCTCGCTGAGGTTCCGCACCTCGGTTGCTAGTTCCTCGAACCGCGGGTCGTCCGGTAGGAGGCTTCGCACCTGATCGAGCACATCTGTGAGTAAGAAGGGTAGTTGCGGGTCGAGCCCGGACATGATTCGGGCAAGTTCCCGGCGAACCTCAAGCCTGGCCCGGAACAGGCCAATGTCCTCCCAGCGGTACAGGTCGGGGTCCAAGAGATGCAGCAGACCCAGATGAGTCTCCTCGCGTTGCAGAACCGGTGTTGCAGAAAGCAGCAGCAGTTTGGGGACGCGGTGACATAGTGTCCGCAGGGCGGAGTACACCTCGTCTTGGGGGTCGGCACCTACCAACTGGTGCGCCTCGTCGACTACCAGGAGGTCCGAGTCGGTCAACCGATGCCAACGATCCGGGGTTTCGTGCTGGGCGATCGTCAGAGAACCCGGCCGGCCGAGCGCAGTAAAGTCGTCGACGAAGAAGCGTTGTTGCAACTCGGCGATCCACTGTGTCCGCAGAACGTTGGGGGCGATAACTGCAACTTTGCTTCTGGGGTTGTCAAGGAAGATCTGTCGAATGACGAATCCGGCCTCGATTGTTTTGCCCAGGCCGACCTCGTCGGCGAGCATGTAACGCTGCACGGGATCGCCCAAAACGCGCGCGGCCGCATTAACTTGATGTTCG
>JBDIAG010000134.1:0-8783 GCA_039812305.1 Actinomycetales bacterium
TGGACCTGGTTGGCCAGCGGGACCCGGGCGACCGTGTGGGCGCGACCGGCGGGGGCGTCCGGTTCGTCCACCCGATAGAGCTCGGGATAGTGCCCGAGCAGGGCCAGCGCCGCCCGAACGCCGTCGCGGATGTCGTCGGCGGCGGGGTGGCCGAGGGCGCGCAGCCCACCCCAGCTGAACCACGAGTCGAAGGGCCAGACGGTGCCGCGGTGGTAGCCGTCGGGCCGGAACTGTGGATGGTCGCGGCTGAGCGTGCGCACCCCGAAGGGGGTGAGGACGTCGGGCCGAGTGAGCCGGTCGGCCGCGACCCGCGCGGCAGCCGGGGAGAGGGCGCCCGCCCACAGCAGCCAGCCGAGCTGGGATCCGGCGCCGGGGACGGCCCGGTCGCCGCCGTCCACTGCCATCACCTCACTGGTGAAGCGGGCCTCGATGCCCGCACGCAGGGCGGCCGCGCGCGCCCGCCAGTGCTCCGCCCGGCCCGGTTGCAGCAGAGCGAGCGCGTCGAGGGCGGCGACCGCCGCCGCCTGTGAGTCGGCGTCGGCCATCGGAGCCAGCGGCATCCCACCCGCGGCGTCGACGATGCCGCCCCCGTTCGGGTTGCGGGCCGGATCGAGCGCGTCCCGCCAGCCCTGCTGGGCGAGGCCGCCGGAGTGTAGACGCGGTCCGCAGCGGACGAATCCCCGGCCCCGCACGAGGGCCCGTTCCAGCCAGTCGGCAGCCCGGGCCGCGTGCGGAGCGAGTTCGCGCTGCAGGACCGCGTCGCCGGTGGCGGCGAGCAGCACCAGGAACCAGGACGTGGCATCGGAGGTGCCGAAGTAGCGGAGGCGGCCGTCGCGAACCGGCCATCCACCCTGGATCAGCCACTCCGGCGCGGCCTCGCGGTACTCGTGCACGATCCGCCCCGGCTCCTCCTCCGTCTCCGGATCGTGCCGTTCGCCCTGCAGACGGGCCAGCGCGCGCAACGTGGCGGGAGCGACCTGCGGCAGCACCGGCAACACCTGGAGGGCGAAGATCAGCGAGTCGCGGCCGAACAGGCAGTGGAACCGGCCCGGGTCATCGGCGTCGACCGGCACCGCGCTGGCGTAGACCCAGCCCTCCGGCGAGAGCAGGGCCCGTCCCGCGTTGAGGTTCTGCTCCGCGTCGCTGACGGTCTCGAGGCAGTTCACGTCCGTCATTCTGACTGGGAATCGGGCGAAAGTAGGACACCAACAATGGTGTGATGAGCCCATGACCGACGTGAAGCCAGGTGTCGAGGCGGCTCAGGACTATCTCGGAGCCTTCAGCGAGCACCTGGGGTTGAAGCTCAGCGAGGCCTCCGGCTCCCGGATGGTCGCCACTTGGCCGATAGGTCCCCACCTGCATCAGCCGTTCGGCATCGTGCACGGCGGCGCGCACGCCGCGGTCGTCGAGACCGTCGGCAGCATCGGCGGGCTGCTCCACCTCGACGGCGCCGGTCACGTGGTGGGGGTCAACAACAACACCGACTTCTATCGGGCCGTGACCACCGGCGTGCTCGACGTCGAGGGGACTCCGGTGCATCAGGGCCGCAGCCAGCAGGTCTGGCAGATCGAGATCCGGGACGAACGGGGACGTCTGGTCTCGCGCGGGAGCCTACGCCTGCACAACATCTACCGCCCGCTTCGAGGGCCCGCCGGGGAATAGACGCTGCGTGTCGCTTCCTGGATCGGGCGCGTGATGGCGTTGTCGGCCACGCCCACGTAGCTCCGCTACGAGGGCGGACCTCCGCCTTGTCACGCATCCCGCCGGAAACCGACACTGCACCGTTTGTTCCCGGCGCACTCTGAGCCCGCCGGATACGGTCCCGATCGACCTTCGCTTTGGGGGCGCCGTCGACAGACGACGGTGGTTGCATGGACGTATGCCCGATGTTCACGACTCCGCAACCGTCCACACCTGGGTGCGATCGCTGCGCGACCTGCGTCGCGGGGATGTCGACCTGGCCGGCGGCAAGGCCGCCAATCTCGGCGAGCTGCTGACCGCCGGACTGCCGGTCCCGAACGGCTTCGTGGTGACCACGGACGGCTACCGCCACTTCGTCGACTCGGCCGGGATTCGCGAGGAACTGCTCGCGGAGGCGGCCGGGTCCGACTCGGTGGCCGATGCCGAGCGAGCCTCCGCCCGGATCGCCGCCCTGTTCGCGGCTCACGAGATCCCGGCCGAGCTGACCGCCGAGATCCTCGCGGCCTATGAGGACCTGGCCACCGCCGACCCGCAGGACGCGACTCTCCCGCCCGGCCATCTCGCGGTGGCCGTGCGGTCGTCGGCGACCGCGGAGGATCTCGAGGGCGCCAGCTTCGCCGGCCAGCAGGACACCTTCCTCAACATCTCCGGAGCGGGCGCGCTGCTCGATGCGATCCGCTCCTGCTGGCAGTCGCTGTGGACGGCCCGGGCGATCGGCTACCGGGCCAGGCAGGGCATCGCTCCGGCCACGGTCAGCCTGGCCGTCGTCGTCCAGACCCTGGTGGACGCCGATGCCTCCGGCGTGATGTTCACGGCCAACCCGGCGAACGGGCGCCGGGATGAACTGCTCATCTCGGCCGCCTGGGGCCTGGGCGAGCCGGTCGGCGGCGGCACCGTGACGCCGGACGAGATCGTCCTCCGGCGGAGCGGCGAGGGGCTGACCGTGTCGCGGACGAAGGTGGGGGAGAAGGAGGTCCGCACCGTCCGCACGGCCGCCGGGACGGTCGAGAACGAGGTGCCGGCGGCCCTACGCAGCCGGGCAGTGCTCACCGACCCCGAGGCGTTGCGCCTGGGCGAGCTCGGGACGCGGATCGCCGATCACTACGGCCGCCCGATGGACGTCGAATGGGCTCGTCGCGGCGACCGGTTCGCGATCGTCCAGGCTCGGCCGGTGACCGCCTTGCCCGACCCGGTGGGCGAGGTGCCGACCGAATGGCCGCTGCCGGAAGACACGTCCTTCTACTTCCGCGCCAGCATCGTCGAACAGCTTCCCGACCCCCTCACCCCGCTCTTCGGCGACGTCGTCGAATCCGGGGTGAAGACGTCCCTGGATCTGCTGATGACGTCGGTGATGGACCGGGCCTACCTGCCGAACGAGGTCGGGTTCCCGCAGATCAACGGCTACGCCTACTACCGCTACGGCCGGCGCGCCCTGCTGCGGCTGTCCGTGGCCGCCGTCCCGCTGCTCGGTCAGCTGCTGCGCGGCGCGGAGCGGAACTGGCGCGAGAAGTACCTGCCGGACTACCGGCAGGCCGTCCAGGACGTGCAGGCCTGGGAGATCGCCCAGCAGGACACCGCCGCGCTGCTGGACGGCGTGGTCGAGCTGACGAAGCAAGCCTGCGTGTACTACACCGGCGTCCAGCAGATCATCCCGCTGGCCGCCGGCGGCGAGTCCCTCTTCACCGCCCTCTATCAGCGGACGATGCGCCGGCCGGGTGACCCGCCCGCGTCCACGTTCGTGCTGGGCGGCCTCTCCAAGCCGATCCGGGCCGAACTCTCGCTGTTCGAGCTGGCCGCGTGGTGCCGCGAGCATCCGGAGCTGACCGGCGTGCTGGAGCGGCCCGGGCAGGGCCGGGAGGCAGCCCTCCGGCTGGCGTACGGAGAGGCACCCGAGGGGGTCTCCCCGCAGACCTGGACGCAGTGGCGGCACCGCATCGGCGCGCACCTGGACGAGTATGGTCACGCGGTCTACAACCTCGACTTCGCGAACCCGGTGGCCGCGGACGATCCGTCTCCGGTGCTGCAGGCCCTGCGGCACTACCTCGGCGGAGACCTGCCGGATCCCGCCGCCCGCCAGCAGCGGCTGGCCGGCGAACGCGACCGCGCGACCGGCGAGCTCCTGGCCCGGCTCGACCCGGTTCGCGGCGCGATCGCGCGTCCGCTGCTGGCGTTCACCCAGCGGGTGGCGCCGCTGCGCGAGGACGCGCTGGCGGAGGTCGGGTTGGCGTGGCCGCTGATTCGCCGGCTGTTGTCAGAGCTTGGGGCTAGGCTCACCGACGTTGGGCTGCTCGCTGACCCGGACGACGTCTACTGGCTGCACGAGGACGAGATCCGTTCGGCGGTAGACGCGTTCGGCCGGAAGGAGACGTTCACCCCGATGACAGCGCAGATCGAGCAACGCCGCGAGCAGTGGCGCGGGCGCCGGTTGGCCGAACCTCCGGACATCCTTCCGCAACGCCAGAGCTCGATCTGGCGGCGCTGGATGCCGACGGCGACCGCGGACGAGACCGGTCGCGCCCTGCGTGGGCTCGGAGCCTCGGGCGGGCAGGCCGAGGCCGCCGCCTGCCTGGTGCTGGATGCCGCCGACTTCGCCAAGATGCAGCCCGGGATGGTGCTGGTGGCACGCATAACCACGCCCGCCTACACGCCGCTGTTCGCGCTGGCGTCCGCGGTGGTCACCGACATCGGCGGTCCGCTCTCGCACAGCTCGATCGTCGCCCGCGAGTACGGCATTCCGGCCGTCCTCGGCACCGGAGTGGCGACCCGGCGAATCGTGGACGGCGACCGGCTGTTCGTGGACGGCTCGGCCGGCGTCGTCCGGCTGCCGGGGGATCACCAGGACGATTCCGCACCTCCCGCGGCCGAGGCTCGCCGGGGCCGCGGTCTCGCCGCGGCTGCCGGGGTGACGGCTCTCGGAGTCGCGGTCGCTGTGCTCCGCCGGGGCCGTCGATGACCGCCCCCGCGCAGACCCGGCCGGAGGCGCGCCGGCTGCCGAGCGGGATCGTGGTGGGGGTGCTGTGCCTGTGCGGCACCATCGTGGCGCTGCAGCAGACGCTGGTCGTGCCGCTGCTGCCGGACTATCCGCGGATCCTGCACACCACCCCGGAGAACGCCTCCTGGCTGGTCACCTCGACGCTGCTGACGTCCGCGATCGCGACGCCCATCATCGCCCGCGCGGCCGACATGTACGGCAAGCGGCTGATGCTGATCTTCTGCCTGGCGGTGATGCTGGCCGGGTCCGTCCTGGCCGCCTTGTCGGCGACGCTGGTGCCGGTCATCATCGGGCGCTCGCTGCAGGGGTTCGCCGCCGCGCTGATCCCGGTCGGCATCTCGATCATGCGGGACGAACTGCCGAGCGAGAAGGTCGGCGGAGCGGTCGCGCTGATGAGCGCCACGCTGGGCATCGGGGCCGCGATCGGCACTCCGATGGCCGGGGTGATCTACCAGAACGCGTCCTGGCACATGCTGTTCTGGGTCTCGGCGGTCTGTTCGGCGATCTTCCTGGTGCTGGTGCCGCTGGTCGTGCCGGAGTCGAAGGTGCGATCGCCGGGCCGGTTCGACGTGGTCGGCGCGCTGTTGCTCTCCGGAGCGCTGCTGGTGCTGCTGCTGGCGATCTCCAAGGGCGAGCACTGGGGGTGGACCAGCCCGACGATCCTCGGCCTGGTCGGGCTCGGGGTCGTCCTGCTGGCGGTGTGGGCGCCGGTGGAGCTGCGGGTCTCCAGCCCGATGGTGGACCTGCGGACCTCCGCGCGACGCCCGGTGCTGCTGACCAACGTCGCCTCCCTGATGGTGGGTTTCGCGATGTTCGCGAACATGCTGTCCACCGCCCAGCAGCTGCAGATGCCGACCGCGACCGGCTACGGCTTCGGGCTGGACGTGCTGGACGCGGGGCTGTGCATGCTGCCCGCGGGCGTCCTGATGGTCGTGCTGGCGCCGGTCTCGGCGCGGATGAGCAAGTCGTTCGGAGCCCGCGTCACCCTGCTGGTCGGCTCGCTGCTGATGGCCTTCGGCTACGCGGTGCGGGTCTACCTCACCGACTCGGTGATGCAGGTGGTGCTAGGCTCGGCGATCGTCTCGTGCGGCACGGCGCTGACCTACGCGGCGATGCCGACCCTGATCATGCGTTCGGTGCCGATCACCGAGACGGCCTCGGCGAACGGCCTGAACTCGCTGCTGCGTGCGGTGGGCACCTCGCTGTCGAGCGCGACCATCGCGGCGGTGCTGGCCGGCACGACCATGCAGCTGGGCTCCGAGCGGGTGCCGTCCCTGGCGGCCTTCCAGCACGGCTACTGGATCGCGGCGGCGATGGCGCTCGGCGCGGCGCTGGTGGCGGCGGCACTGCCGTCGCGGCGGCTGGCCGAGCCGGTCAGTGAGGCGGCGGCCGCATCGGCCGGGCGGGGCGAACTGATCATCTCCGGGGTCGTACGCACCGCCGAGGGCAGCCCGATGCGTCAGGCGGTGGTCAACGTGCTGACGACCGCCGGCGGCGCGGTCGACTGGTCGCGGGCGGACAACGAGGGCCAGTTCCGGGTGGCGGTGCCGGAGGAGGGCCGCTATCTCGTCGTGGCGGCCGGGGACGGCTGGGCGCCGGAGGCCGCTCTGCGATACCTCGATGCCGCGGCGCCGTTGGATCTCGTCGTCTCGCATCCGTTGCTGCTGCTCGGTCAGGTCGGCTCCGGCGACGTGCCGGAGGCCGGTGCGCTGGTGGCGGTCACCTCGAGGGCGGGCGAGGTCGCCGGCACGGCGGTCACCGGAGCCGATGGCCGCTATTCGATACCGCTGCCACCGGCCGGTCGGTACGTGATCACCGCCATGTCGGCGGATCAGGAGCGGGTCGCCAGCCGGCACCTCAGCCTGGTCGCGCAACCACGGGTGTTCAACATCGACCTCACCGCGGCCGGAGACGCCGCCATGGTCGATTCGATCACCGGGGCACAGGTGGTCCGCAAGGAGTTCCCCAGCGCGTGAGCCCTCCGGTATTCGGTGCCGGGGCCGACTCGACCCGCCGCGGATGTTCGGTGCCGCTCTTCCTCGTAACCTGACCTGGTGACACCCGAAGAGTTCCGCGCCGCTGCCCACGAACTGGTCGATTGGATCGCGGACTACCGCGCCGGGGTGGGCGATCGTCCGGTGCAGTCGATGGTCAAGCCGGGTGAGGTCGCGGCGGGTCTGGCGGAGAGCGCCCCGGACCGGCCGGAGCCGTTCGCCGAGGTTCTGCGCGACCTGTCGGACGTGGTGGTGCCGGGCGTGACCCAGACGCAGCACCCGGACTACTACGCCTGGTTCCCGTCCAATGCGTCGCTGGCCTCGGTGCTCGGCGACATCGCCACCAGCGGGGTCGCCGCGCTCGGAGTGACCTGGCAGTCCGCGCCGGCGCTGACCGAGGTCGAGGAGGTGGTCACCGACTGGCTGCGCGAGCTGACCGGGTTGCCGGCACAGTGGCGCGGATCGATCCACGACAGTGCCTCCACCGCCTGTCTCGTCGCGATGATCGCGGCCCGGGAGCGCGCTTCCGGGTTCAGCAAGGAACGTGGCGGCCTGCAGGGGGAGGAGGCGCCGCTGGTCGCCTACGCCTCACCGCACGCGCATTCGTCGGTGGCCAAGGCCGTGCTGCTGGCGGGTTTCGGGCAGGACAACCTCCGGCTGGTGGACGTCGATCCGGTCACCTACGCGATGCGTCCGGAGTCGCTGGCCGAGGAGATGGCCCGCGACGTCGCTGCCGGTCGTCGTCCGGCCGTCGTCATCGCCGCCCTCGGCACGACCGGCACGACCGCGATGGATCCCGTCGGGGAGATCGCCGAGGTGGCTCGTCAGTACGGCGCCTGGCTGCACGTCGATGCCGCGATGGCGGGGTCGGCCTTGCTGCTTCCGGAGTTCCGGCCGGTCGCTGCCGGTGTCGAGGAGGCGGATTCGATCTGCTGGAACCCGCACAAATGGCTCGGCACGATCGTGGACTGTTCGCTGATGTACGTGCGCGACGTGCCGGGGATCGGACGGGTCATGTCGACCGACCCGTCCTATCTGCGCTCCGCCGTGGACGGAGAGGTGACCCAGTACAAGGACTGGGGCATTCCGCTCGGCCGGCGCTTCCGGGCGCTGAAGCTGTGGTTCCAGCTCAGGCTGGACGGCGTCGAGGCGATCCGGGCCAGGCTGCGACGGGATCTGGAGAACGCCCGATGGCTGGCCGGACGCATCGCGGCCGAGCCGGGCTGGCGGGTGCTGGCCCCGGTCGCCCTGCAGACGGTGTGCGTGCGGCACGAACCACCGGAGTTCGTCGCTGCCGACGGCACGATCACCGACCCGGCGGGACTGGACGCGCACACCCTCGCCTGGGTCGAACGGATCAACTCCTCCGGACGGGCCCTGCTCACCCCCTCGGTACTGGACGATCGCTGGATGGTCCGGATCTCGATCGGCGCCGAGCCGACCGAACGCGAGGATGTGGCCCGCCTGTGGGACCTGCTGCGGGAGACCGTCTCGGACCGGCCGGCTGGCCAGGCGACTGCATGAATGGCGACCGATAGGGCCGGCTTCTGGGCGTGACTCGCCTGATGCGTTGTCAGTGCGATGCCGGTGTGGGGTGCAGACCTGGTCTGTGCCGGGCGTCGGGTAGGGCTCTAGCCTTCGGATGAGAGGCTGGGCATCCGGGTAAAGGCTGGGCATCCGGTTGAAGGCTGGGCATCCAGTCAATGGCCGGGCATCCGGCGATGCGTGGCTGTTCGGCTTCCAGGTGGATGCTTGGCCTCTACCCGGATGCCTGACTGCTTACTGGATGCTCAGCTGGGTCCCCGACTGCGGAGGTATCAGCGACCCGGGTCCGGCTGCGGGCACGGTCCATCTGCGGGGGCACGGTCCGTTTGCGGGGCACAGGCCGTTTGCGGGGGCGCGGTCCGGCTGCGGGTTGGCGCTCGCCTCGCGAATGGCAACGGTGGGTACCCAGAGGTAGCGCTCGGCGTGTCCCTTCGGGACCTAATCCGAAAATAGACGCAACCAGGGCGGTGGCCGCGTTCGGGTGGAGCACTCAGGCTGCGGGTTCGAGGGTGACTTTGTAGCCGAGGGCTTCGAGCTGGCGGATGTGGTTG
>JBDIAG010000135.1:0-8747 GCA_039812305.1 Actinomycetales bacterium
CGGATCGAGGCCGCCGGGCCGGCGCAGAGTCTTGCCAAGGGCGCGGTCTCCCGGGGCAACGTCGCCCAGGTCATCGCGGCCGTCGTGGACGACGCCAATGTCGTCCGCACCACCCTCGAGTTCAACGACGGGGACACCCCGATCGCCGCCGCGATCCACCCGTAAGGCCGGAACGTCTCAACGATCGGCGACGCATGACCGGCGAAACCCGGTGTGTGTCCTGCCAAACGCGTGACATCCGCCCGCTTGGCAGGACACCACCTCACGGTTGGCAGGACAGGCACCTCACCAGGTGTGGGCGATGTCGATGACCAGTCGTGAGTTCGTTCCCGGTCCGTCCAGGATGTAGGCGCGGAAGGGCAGGCGGGCGCGGACGCCCAGGCCGACCGAGGACTGGCCCTCGAAGGAGCCGAGCCAGACGGCCTGGCGGAGGGTTGTCATCCCCGACGTCCGGACCAGTTCGTTCCGATTGCCCGGCTGGTACGTCGTATGGCCATTCTGGTCGTAAGCCGGCGTCTGTACCGTCACGAGCAGTTTCGCGCCGCCGCGGGCGGATACCGGCTTGCCCGAGCCATCCTCGGCGAAGCCGTTCACGTACCCGACGCGATACCCGTCGGCCGGGCCCGAGATGTCCAGGACCACCCGGTCCCAGCAGGCGTGGCCTCCGGCCCGCACGCCGGTCAGCGTGTCGGTGAAACCGGTTGCCGTGGAGGCCTTGTCCAACGAACCCCACCCCGTGGGACAGGTGACAGCATTCGCCGGCGACACAGACAACATGGCCGACAACCCGGCCGCGCAGATCACGCTCGCGCCAATGCGAGCACGCGTCTTCCGCATGGTGTGCCCTCCTCTCAGGACACTATGAGAAGAGCGCGAGATTGCCGTCCACGTACATCCATCTACGGTAAATATTTGGCATCTGCCTCGTTACACCGCTCAAACTCCTTGAAAACGTACGAACCGACGGACGATTCCCATCCAGCACGGCGTCTCACGAGCGGAGGATCAGCCCACCAGCTCCGAGATGACACCGGTGCTGCCGTCCAGCCGGATGCGGGTCCCGGTCCGCAGACGCGTGGTGGCGTTCAGCACGCCGACGACGGCCGGGATGCCGTACTCCCGGGCGACCACCGAGCCGTGCGTCATCATGCCGCCGACCTCGGTGATCAGCCCCCCGGCGGACAGGAACAGCGGGGTCCACGCGGGATCGGTACCGGCGCAGACCAGGATCTCCCCAGGTTGCAGCTGGCTGGTGTGCGGATCGTCCACGACCCGCACGAGCCCCTCCACCACCCCGGGCGAGACCGGGCTGCCGGCGAACGCTCCCTCCGCCTCGGGCGCGTATCCGTGGAAGGCCCGACCGTCGCCCGCGATCACCCGCGGCACCGCCCGACGCCGCGCCTCCCGCTCCTCCGCGGCACGGCGCTGACGGACGAGATCGCGCCAGCCGGTTCGCGACGCGTTGTCGGCCATCTCGTCCAGCGTCAGGTAGATGATGTCGTCGGGACGATCCAGCCAGCCCTCGTCGGCCAGGTCGGCGCCGGAGGCCAGCAGGCTCTCCCGGATCGCGCCCATCACTTGGATGATGGTGAACTTCGGCGTCTCCCGGGCCCCCATCAGCGCCCGGATGCGGCGGGCGGCGAACCTGGCGCCGGCCGCTCGGAACGGCCCGGCCGGACCGTTCCCGACAACCGCCGCGATCCGCAGCGCAGCCCGTTGTGCGGTCTCGACGGCCCGTTCGTACACCACATCCGGGGAACGCTCGGGATCCTCCATCGACACATACCCGCGCAGGGTCGCCAGCACCGGTGTCGGATTCTCCCGCCAGCGAGGCCGGCCCAGGTCGATCTCGGCGACCCCGCGCATCCCGTACCGCTGCAGGAACCGGGTCAGCTGGGCCTGCGTGATCGGCGGGAGCCCCTGCCGGGCATAGTCCTCGGCGGCCTCCGCCGGCTCCCGCTCCATCAGCCAATCCGCTTCTCCGGCAGCCTTGATGGCCACCGCGGCCCGCCACAGCGCGAGATCCATGTCGGTCGTGACGTTGCCCGGCAGGCCGCGCAGCAGCTCCAGCGGCAGCTGGGCGTCGCCCGGGCGCCCGTGCTTGCCGACCACCTGGCGCAGCCACGCCACCATCGACACCGACGGCGCCACGACCGGCCCGAACGCCGGCAGCAGGACGCGCAGGCTGACCCGCAGGCTGCGCCGGGCGGCCCAGACCCGGGCGCGCAGCAGATCCTCCGGCTGGTCGTGCTGATCGGCGTAGTGCTGCCGCTCCCTCGCCTCCACGACGACCTGACGCGCGGTCGCCTCGAACACCTGCCGGCCGTGCTCGGGTCGGCTCATCGTCCCCAGCAGCCCACCGGCGACCTGCCGGGCCACCCGCCACAGCCGCAGCACTCCCCACGGATCGACCGGCTCCTCGGCAAGCCGTGGATCGGCCAGCAGTTCCCGGATGGTCCGCGTGCTCGCGGGGTCGGCGAAACCCAGCATGACCGGCAGGACCCGTCTGCCGAGCGGATGCCGCAGCACGCCGTCGACGCGCAGCCACAGCCGCTCCCCCGCGACGCCGAGAATCCGCAGGTCGGCGGGCTGCATCTTGCGTTCGGCCAGCCAGGCGACGCCGGCGAAGGCGTGGGCGATCGCGTCCCGGCCGAGTGGAGTGATCGGCCCGAGCACGCCCTGGAAGGCGCCGAAGGAGAACCAGACCGGAAGGGGGCTGTCCAGTTCCCGCCCCCCGTAGGGCACCGGGACGTCGAAGAGCGAGGTGATCGAGCGCGATTGCAGCACGAACAGCTCGTCGCCGGCGAAGGCCCATTCGACGTCCTGAGGACTGCCGTACTCGGCCACCACGGCCCGCGCCAGCCGGGCCAGGGACTGCAACTGATCGGTCGACAGACTCGTGCCCGGCTCATCCGCCGAGACGGACTCGGTGGTCAAGCCGCCACCGACGCTCGCCACGGTGCGCACGGCCTTGGCACCCAGCCGGATCTCCACCGGGCGCCCGCTGGCCGTGTCGAGCACGTAGTGATCCGGCTCGACCTGGCCGGAGACGAGCGCTTCGCCCAGGCCGTAGGTGGCGTCGACGACGCTCTCGGTGCGCAGGCCGGTCACCGGGTTGGCGGTGAACAGCACGCCGCTGACGTCGGCGTCGACCAGTCGCTGCACCACGACGGCGAGCGCGACGTCCGCATGCCGGAGCCCGTTGGCGTTGCGGTAGCTGATCGCCCGAGCCGTCCACAGGCTGGCCCAGCACTTCGTCACGTTCGCCAGCACGTCGTCCGCGCCGACGACGTTGAGGTAGGTGTCCTGCTGGCCGGCGAACGACAGCCCGGGCAGATCCTCCGCGGTGGCGGAGGAGCGGACCGCCAGCGGCCCCTCCCCCAGGGTGGCGACGACGGCGGCGACCTCGATCCGCAACCGGTCGGACGGCGGGGACGTCTCGAACAGCTGCCGGATCTGTTCCGACACCGCCGCCAGTTCCTGCGGATCGGTCGGATCCGCATCCTGGAGCAGGCTGTCGATGGCCTGCTGGCCACCGATCTCGGTCAGGTGATCGCGGTAGGCGGCGGTGGTGACGACGAATCCGGGAGGCACCGCGAAACCGGCCCGGCACAGCCGGGCAAGGTTGAGGGCCTTGCCGCCCACGAGTTCCAACCCGAGATCGGCCCCCAGCTCGATGACGTACGCCATGCGTACAGTGTCTTCCATCCGGGCCGGCGGCACCGGATGAGGGCACCCCAACACGCGGGAAGCTGACGTGACATGCGCCCGCGTGCCGGAGGCGACACCCGCAGGCGCAGCCGGCGGACGGCTGCGCCTCCAGGGCACGGAAAGCCCGGGCGAACCCGATGCCCGTTGTCCAGCAGACCGCGGAATCCGTGACGTGCGCCCGGATCCGCGCCTCGTCTACGCGTCCTTGAAGCGAGCCGCCTCGTCGGAGCCGCCGGTGGCGTTGCCCTCGCTGTAGGAGCGCGCCCCGACGCCGGCGAGCTTGCCGCCCTCGACGACCAGGTACTCGTCCCGGATCGGGCGTCCTTCGAAGAAGCACTCGAGGATCTCCCGGGTGCCGGCCGCGTACCGGGCCTGGCCGGACAGGGACGTGCCGGAGATGTGCGGGGTCATACCGTTGTTCGGCATCGTCCGCCACGGGTGGTCCTTCGGCGCCGGCTGAGGGAACCAGACGTCACCGGCGTACCCCGCGAGCCGGCCGCTGTCGAGGGCCCGCACGACCGCATCGCGGTCGCACAGCTTGCCGCGCGCCGTGTTGACCAGGTAGGCGCCACGCTTGAACAGCGCGAGCGTGTCGTCGTTGATCATGTGTTCGGTCTCCGGGTGCAGCGGGCAGTTGAGCGTGACCACGTCGACCGCCGGGTACATGTCCTGTGGCGTCTCGTGCCAGGTGAGGTCGAGCTCGAGCTCCACCTCGCGGGGCAGGCGACGCCGGTCGGTGTAGTGCAGGTGCATGCCGAACGGCTTCAGCCGCCGCAGCACCGCGAGCCCGATCCGTCCGGCGGCCACCGTGCCGACATGCATGCCTTCGACGTCGTAGGACCGCTTCGCGCAGTCGGCGATGTTCCAGCCGCCACGCACGGCCCACTCGTGAGATGGGACGAAGTTGCGCACCAGCACGAGGATCGACATGACGACGTGCTCGGCCACGCTGATCGAGTTGCTGAACGTCACCTCGGCGACGGTGATGTCCCGCTCGCCGGCCGCCTGCAGGTCGACGTGGTCAGAGCCGATGCCTGCCGTCAGGGCGAGCTTGAGGTTCGGCGCCTTGGCGATCCGCTCGGCGGTGAGGTACGCCGGCCAGAAGGGCTGGGAGATCACGACGTCGGCGTCGACCAGCTCCTTCTCGAAGACGGAGTCGGGGCCGTCCTTGTCCGAGGTCACGACGAAGGTGTGTCCGTTGGACTCCAGGTAGTCGCGCAGGCCGAGCTCGCCGGAGACGCTGCCCAGCAACGTCCCCGGTTCGAAGTCGATCGCCTCCGGCGTGGGCAGCGTCTGCCCGTCCGGGTAGCGTTCGACCACCGGCAGCCCGTCCCGCGCGTAGCTGGTCGGCTGGCCGTCTACCGGGTCGTCGTAGAGCACACACAGTACTTTTGCCATTTCCTTGATTCCTTTCCCTTCCGGTTTCTGGACCGGTGAATGGACTTTCTTGTCGGGCGCGGTTCTCCAGGTGCCGCGCGGGTCGGGAGGCACGCCTTCGTGGACCACGGCTGGAGTGCCGGGTCCTGGCGCGAGGTGTCGGGGCTGCCTTTCTCCGGCCGTCGGCCCGCCCCGGGTTCTCGAGAAACCCGCTGCGCACCAGGCGATTGACTCGGAGATCAGCCGGTGAAGAGCTGCAATGCCGCCGTGACGGCGTGGTAGAGCCCGTAGAGCAGAGGAATCGAGACGATCGTCCACATGATCGCGATCTCCGCCTTGTATTTGCCGGGCGTATGGACGTCGGCGCCGGACATGGTGTCCACCCTTCTGTGGATTCACTAGTGATGGTCGGCGGCGTCGACCGCGTCGACGACCGGCGTCTTCTCGTGCCACCGTTCATGGACCGGACGGATCAACAGATTGGCGACGAAACCGACGCTGAGAATGCCGACCATGATGAAGCCGGCCGGACGGTAGTCGGCCGCCAGCAGCTCGCCCGGAGTGCCCCGGGCGTCCAGCACCCGGTTGACGATCAGCGGGCCGAGCACACCCGCCGTCGACCAGGCGGTCAGCAGCCGGCCGTGGATCGCGCCGACCTGGTAGGTGCCGAAGAGGTCCCGGAGGTAGGCGGGAACAGTGGAGAAGCCGCCGCCGTAGAAGGTGATGATGATCGCGCAGGTGACGACGAACAACGCGGTCGAGGCCGACGCGAGGCTGGACAGGATCAGGTAGAGGCAGACCCCACCACCGAGGTACAGGATGTAGGACACCTTGCGGCCCAGGTAGTCGGAGATGGTCGACCAGCCGAACCTGCCGCCCATGTTCGCCACCGACAGCAGACCGACGAAACCGGCGGCGACGGCGGCGGAGACGCTCGAGAGGCCGGTGGCCGGGTCGCGGAAGAAGTCCTGGATCATCTCGGCCGCCTGCTCGAGGATTCCGATGCCGGCGGTCACGTTGCAGAGCAGCACGATCCACAGCAGCCAGAACTGCGGTGTCCGGATCGCATTCGCGGCCGAGACGGCGCCGGTGGTCACCATGCCCTTCCTCGTCACCTTGCCGGGGTCGAAGTGCGGCGGCAGCCAGCCCACCGCCGGCACGCGGACGGTGAAGACGCCCAGCATCATGACGACGAAATGCGCGATGCCGAAGGTGATGAACAGCTTCATCACGGCGTCGCCGCCCGGGTCGTCACCGCCGTAGACCGAGAGCAGCTGCCGGGAGAGAGGAGCGGCGACCATACCACCGCCTCCGAACCCCATGATGGCCATCCCGGTGGCCAGGCCGGGACGGTCGGGGAACCACTTCATGAGCGTCGACACCGGCGAGATGTAGCCGAGCCCGAGACCGATCCCACCGACGAGCCCGTATCCGACGTACAGCAGCCAGATCTGGCCGACCGCGATGCCGATCGCCGCGATGAGGAACCCGGCGGCCCAGCAACAGGCCGCGGTGAACATCGTGCGCCGCGGCCCGACCCGGTCGACCCAGGTGCCGAACAGGGCCGCCGAGACGCCGAGCATGACGATGGCGATGGAGAACACCACGCCGACGGCGGTCAGGCTGGTGTCGAAGTGATGGACGAGCGCTTCCTTGTAGACGCTGGTCGCATACACCTGCCCGATGCAGAGATGGATGGCCAGCGCCGCCGGTGGGATCAGCCACCGGCTGTAACCAGGTGGGGCTACCGTGTGCGCACGGTCCAGAAAAGACAGAGCGGACAACGTACACCTCCTCGTGTAGCTGTGCGGTAGACCTGCCGAGACGTGCGTCTGCGCAGGGAGATGTGGTGAGAGGTCAGTGCCCCGGCGCTTCTTCGAGCGCGCGGCGGCATCGACGAGACCCATCCGCCACGGGTGGCCGGGAGGGTGAACGGGATTCCGGTGAGTACGAAGCTAGGCGGCCGATGTGATCTTCGTCAAAGATCACGTTTCTATCTGGCCATAGAAATCTCTTATCAAGATTCGCTGGACGGCGACGCGTCCACGCCATCGATCTCGGCGGACGCGACACGCGAGGCCCGCAGTCTCCGAGTCACCGAACGGTCCACGACGCTGCCGAGATCGATCTGGCGGGCGATGTCCACCAACGCCCGGGCCAGCATCGACTCGGTGCCGTGACCGGCCAGCACGAGACCGACGTGGAAGGAGCGCTTCGGCCGGGGCAGGCTGAGCACGGTCGTCCCGTCGGGGACGCCGAAGGCGTGCAGCCAGGCATGCGGAATGACGCTGGACAGACGCATCGCAGCCACGTGCGCGTAGATCGCCGAGATGGTGTCCGTCTCGAGCACCGGGGTCGCCTCCACTCCCGCTTCGGCGAAGTAGCCGTCGAGGATCCGGCGGTTCTGCATCGACGGCGGCAGGAGGCACAACGGGGCCGCGGCGGCCTGGGCCCAGGTGGCGCTCCGCGGCGCGCCACCTCTGCCGGCCGGCACCTCCTCGTCCGGGGTGAGGAAGAAGTACCGCTCGCGATAGAGCGAGACGACGCGGACTCGACCGAGGGGCTCGCCGTCGACGTACGTCATGCCGACGTCGATGTCGAAGTCGTTGAGCCTGGCCACGATGTCCCGCGACGACATCGTCACGGACGAGAACCGCACCAGCGGATGGCGTTCCCGCATCGGCGCGGTCAGCAGGGAGGAGACGCTGAGGGCGGTGGGGATCGCCCCGATGCGCAGAACCCCGGTCAGGCTGCCCTGCATGCCGGTGAGTCGCTGGCCCAGATGATCGCGCTCGGCCAGCACCAGTCGCGCCCAGTGCAGAACCTGCTGGCCCTCCGGCGTGAATCCGTCGAATCGCTGGCCACGATGGACGATCTGGACTCCGAGCTCGGTCTCGAGCTTGCGAATCCCGGCCGAGAGCGCGGGCTGGGAGACGTAACAGGCCGCCGCGGCGCGACCGAAGTGTCCCTCGCGCGCCAACGCGGTCAGGTACTCCAACTGGCGCAGCAGCATGCCGTCATGGATAGCAGAGTCGGCGCCGCACAGCCGCTTGCGGGCGAAGAGCCACCGTGTCTCACCCCGGTCACCCCCGACCTCACCCCGCGGGTGGATGCCACCACGACCCGTTGAGTGATGCGCTCAGGGTGCGCCCACCCGCCTGCCCACTGTTGGGAGTGACCAGATGCTGAAGGATCGGTCCACACTGACGCAGTTCCTCATCGAGCAGCGCCGTCGTCATCCGGGCTCGAGCGGCGACCTCAACGCCCTCATCCACGACGTCGCCCTGGCCTGCAAGGCCGTCTCCCGGCGAATCGCGACCGGAGCCCTCACCGGGGCACTCGGCACGGCCGGCGTCGTCAACGTCCAGGGCGAGCGGCAGCAGCGGCTGGACGTCCTGGCCAACGACCTCTTCCTGCGCGCCAACGAATGGACCGGTCAGCTCGCCGGCATGGTGTCGGAGGAACTGGAGGACCCCTACGAGCTGCCGACCGAGTTCCCGCGGGGGAAGTACCTGCTCGCCTTCGACCCGCTGGACGGATCGTCCAACATCGACGTCAACCTGTCGGTGGGCAGCATCTTCTCGATCCTGCGAGCGCCGACGCCGGGGGTGTCCGCCATCGCGGAGGACTTCCGTCAACCGGGCACCGCGCAGGTGGCG
>JBDIAG010000136.1:0-8723 GCA_039812305.1 Actinomycetales bacterium
CATCTTCATCTGCTCCGGCGAGGTGTTCTGCGCCTCGTCCAGGATGATGAACGCGTCGTTGAGGCTGCGCCCGCGCATGTAGGCCAGCGGGGCCACCTCGATGGTGCCGGCGGCCATCAGGCGCGGAATCGAATCCGGGTCGACCATGTCGTGCAGCGCGTCGTACAGCGGCCGCAGATACGGGTCGATCTTCTCGGTCAGCGTGCCGGGGAGGAACCCGAGACGCTCGCCCGCCTCGACCGCCGGTCGGGTGAGGATGATCCGGTTGACCTGTTTGGCCTGCAGCGCCTGGACGGCCTTGGCCATCGCCAGATACGTCTTGCCGGTACCGGCCGGGCCGATTCCGAAGACGATCGTGTTGGCGTCGATGGCGTCGACGTAGCGCTTCTGGTTGACCGTCTTGGGCCGGATGGTGCGGCCGCGATGGGACAGCACGTTGAGGGTGAGGACGTCCGCCGGCCGCTCACCGCTGGCCTGCCGCAGGATGCCGATGGCGCGTTCCACCGAGTCCGGAGTCAGGTGCTGGCCGCTGGCGAGCACCTCCGTCATCTCGTCCACGGTCCGCTCGACGAGCGCGACATCGCCGACCGGGCCGGTCAGGCGAACCTCGTTGCCGCGGACGAACACGTCCACCGATGGGAAGGCCCGCTCGACCACCTTGATGAGTTCGTCGTTGATCCCCAGCAGACCCATCATCGCCACGTGCTCGGGGACCTCGACGACATGGTTCGCGATCCGCTGCCCGCCGGTGGTGCGTGCGCTGGGAGCTGGGTTGGGAAGGGAGGAATTCTCGACCGCCGCCGCGACCGCCGGGCGTGCATGCTCGCCGCGCGACTCGGGGCTCTTGCCCCGTCGGTTCGGTTCGTATCTCTCAGGCATCAGCGGGCGACTGGGCCCTTGCTCCTTCGGCTGTAGCGAGTGGTGTGCTCAAAGTCTAGCGCTGCGGGCCCGGGCATCGCCGCGCCCATTTCCGCCGGGGCATCCACCGCCCGGGTTCTGGCAGCACAGGCTCGATACGGGATTGCCGTGACAAACACCGGGCCGGCCCAGCCGGGACCCGGATACTCCGGCTCCGGACTTCCCGCGTATGGCTGACTTCAGGCGGTACCCACCGTGCGGTTGCGCCACAGCAGGGCGGTGCTCGCGCCGAAGGCGATGAGGTGGCCGAGGCTGATTCCGGCCCCCTGCAGTGCGTGCTTGGCGCGGCCCGGCAGGACGTGCGACGCGGTGGCGGCGGTCGCGACGACGATCGGCACGATCGGCGCCACCACCGGAGCCGACCAGACCGGGTAGGCCGTCTCTCCGGACCGCACCACCCTGACGATCAGGACGGAGGCAGCCAGCGAGGCGGCCGCCAGAGGGGCGTAGGCCAGCAACGTGGACCGTTCGAACGCCGTGCCCTGCCGGTGCAGAAGGTCCACGGCCCGTGGATCGTCGGCGAGTTGCTCCAGCGACTTGTAGCTCTCTCCCACGTGGAAGAACGACCCGTGGATGAACGACGCCCAGGTCCACGAGCTGGCCAGGATCAGGGCGGGTGGCAGTGCCCGGGATCGTCCGGCGGGTGAGAGCCCTTGATAGACATGCCAGGTCGCGGCGAGGTAGAGGGGCGTGGCATAGACACCGGAGAGCGCGCCGGCCGTGAGTCGCCCGGTCGAGGAAGGCACCATCGACAACGTCGACTTGTCCGCCCCCAGATCGCGCAGTGCGGGATGCTCCTGTGGTCGCACCGGCTTGCCGAGGAGCAGAACGTCCCCGACCGTGTACGCGATCGAGGCGGCAACCCCGGCCAGCCCGGTCCATCTCACCAGACGTCGTCGTGACATTCACGTAGCTTAGGCATACCTAAGCTGGTTCGGTACCGGTGGGTCGCCACGTGGAGTCATGCGGCGCCGGGGCAAGTCACGTCAGCCGGGCGGCCAGGTCAGGTCGCGGCCGGCGAGCACGTGTCCATGCACATGGAACACCGCCTGCCCGGCCCGTTTCCCGGTGTTGAACACCCAGCGCCAGCCCTCGCCGTCGACCGAGTTGCCGATCTCGTCCGCCACCGTGGCCATCTCGGCCAGCACGTCCCCGCCGTCCCGCCCGGCCTCCCCCACCGTGACGAAGTGCTCCACCGGGATCACCAGCACGTGAGTCGGTGCCTGCGGGTTGAGGTCCCGGAAGGCCACGACCCGGTCGGTGCGAGCGACGACGTCCGCCGGGATCTCACCCGTCGCGATCTTGCAGAAGAGGCAGTCGCTACTCATATTCAGATCCAACCAGGTTCGAGCGCACCTGGCGAAGCCGGCAGCCGGAAACTCGAGGGCAACCTGAGAATCGAGGCAACCCGGCGGCTGAAACCGCACATGAACCTGCACCTGGGTGCGTGATCACGCGCCTATTCGCAGGTTCATCCGCCTGTCGACATGCCGATTGCTCTCTCATGGCCTCGTGGGCCCCGATCCCTCGGAGTGCGTCACGGGCGTGTGAGCCGTCGGACGGCCGTCACCGGTGGCCGCCATCGGCGACGCGCGGCGGAGCGCCATGCGGCCTCGACCCGGGCCAGCACCGTCGAGGCCGACCTGCTGATCGACATCGGAGTCACGCCGAGGACGATCACACCGGCCGCCACCAGGTCGGAGTCGGCCTCCACGGTGGACACCCAGTCCAATTCGGCACCGTGAAACCGTCTGCTGTGCACCATGACAGCCAATCCCACCTCGTCGAACCAGACGTCCGGAGTAGTCAGCCGCCCGCCGTCTTCGCCGTACAGGTCGGGATTCGCCCACGCCTGCGGGAGGACGGTCGAGGTGGCCAGCAGCCGGAGCAGGTCAGCCTCCGGCACGGACCAGGCACCCGATGCAACGACACCCACAGCCCGTCGGATGGCGGCTCTCCCGCGCACGCCACGGGTGTTCATCCAGTGCTCAAGATCGGCCAGCCGTACTCGGCCACCCTGGATCGCCTCAATCATCAGCGCGGCGGCAGCATCCGATGGAAGACCTGCCGCGGCATCGACCACTGCTCTCGGCAGACACGACACGCGGAGCGGCCCACGAAGCGTGAGCGGCTCGCTGACCAAGGTGGTGGACCGAACGGTCACCCACTGCACGTGACGCGATCTGCATGGTGCCGGCACGTATACCTGGACCGGGGTCCGCACGGTCGCCCCGAACGCCTCGTGCGCGGCGAGTGCCGACTGCCCACCGAGCCAGGCCTTCGGGCCGGCGAACAATTGCGCCGCCACCAGTTGCTGACGATCGTCGGGTAGCCCGCGACCCAGCAGGACGACCCCGGGCAGCGGACATCGCCAAGCACGTCCGATTCGCCACCTCAACTGATCCCGGGTGATCCCGATGGAGAGCAGTTGTGCACGGGTGGCCACGCCCCACTGCCGTTCGGCGAGCTCGTCAAGTGCCTGTGCCTGCTCCATGACCACACCGTGCGGCACGACGTTCCGCCGCCGCCATGATCACCGGCGCCTGTGGACAACCTCGCCTCGATCCCGTCCCCTTGTGGACGCGGGTGCGAAGTACGCGGATCAGAACGCCCCCGGTGCCCGGCCCACGATGCTCCGGCGGATGGCCTCGCGCATGAACCTGCGCCCGGGTGCGTGATCACGCGCCTACCCGCAGGACTACATGCAGGACGAGGCGCAGGTCTGGACGGTCAGGTATCGACAAGGCGCGATCTGGACGGTCAGGTGTACCGACGAGACCGCGATCACCCACCACGGCCCCAACCAGGCGCGCCGTCAGCGTCCGGCGAGCCGGTCCTTCCACTTCCCGAAGACCCCGCCGTGGTTGGCGGTCAGGCGCCCGTTGGGCCGTTCCTCGCCGCGCAGTGTCGCCAGCTGCCGAAGCAGGGCCTCCTGCTGTTCGGTCAGTCGCGTCGGAGTCTGGACGTCGACATGGACGATGAGGTCACCGCGCGACTGCCGGCCCAGTCGGGCCACTCCGAAGCCGCCGAGGGTGTGGGTGGTTCCCGACTGCGTGCCCGGGACGAGGTCGATCGCCTCGAGCCCGTCCAGCGTGTCGATCTCCAGCGTGGTGCCGAGAGCCGCCGCGGTCATCGGTACCTGCACGGTGCAGTGCAGGTCGTCCCCGTGGCGCTTGAACACCTCGTGCGGGCGCACGTTGACCTCGACGAACAGGTCCCCGGGCGGCCCGGCGCCGATGCCGACCTCCCCCTGGCCCTCGAGCTGCATCCGGGTGCCGGTGTCCACGCCGGGGACGATCTTCACCGTCAGCGTGCGCCGGGCCCGGGTGCGCCCCTCGCCGGAGCATTCCCGGCACGGCGCCGGGATGATCGAGCCGTAGCCCTGGCACACCGGGCAGACCGCGGTGGTCATCACCTGGCCGAGGAAGGACCGGGCCACCCGCTGCACCTGGCCGCGGCCGGCGCACTGCCGGCACGTCTCGGGTGAGGTGCCCGGCTGGCAGCAGGAGCCGTGACAGACGGCGCAGGGAACGGCGGTGTCGATGGTGATCTCGCGCTGGCCACCGAACACCGCGTCGGCGAGGTCGATCTCCAGCCGCACCAGGGCGTCCTGGCCCCGGCGCGTCCGCGACATCGGCCCGCGCTGGGCCTGGCCCTGGCCGAAGATCGTCTCGAAGATGTCGGAGAACCCGAAGTTGGCCCCGAACCCGCCGCCCCCGGAGGCCATCGGATTGCCGCCCAGGTCGTACATCTGCCGCTTCTCCGGGTTGGAGAGCACCTCGTATGCCGCCGAGACCTCCTTGAACCGCTCCCCCGCGTCGGGATTCACATCCGGATGCAGTTGCCTGGCCAACTTGCGGTAGGCACGCTTGATCTCTTCCGGTGTGGCGTCCCGGGAGACACCGAGCACCTCGTAGAAGTCGCTCACCCTCAACCTTCCATTGCTCTGGAGACATAGCGTGCCACCGCGCGGACGGCGGCGATCGTCATCGGGTAGTCCATCCGGGTCGGTCCGAGAACGGCCAGCCTGGCCGAGGCCTCACCCGGACCGTAGCCACTGCTGACCAGAGCCGCCTCGGTCAGCCCCTCGTAGGAGATCTCGCGACCGATCCGCACGCTGACCCCCGAGTAGGGGTCGTCGATCATCTCCGACAACAGCCGCAGCAGCACCACGTGTTCCTCGATCGCCTCCAGGACGTGGTCGAGCGAACGTCGGAAGTCCGTTCCGGCGCGGGCCAGATTGGCGGTGCCGGCGAGCACCATCTTCTCCTCGCGCTGGACGGCCAGGGATTCGTGCAGCGCGGCGATCACCCGCGCGACCACCGGCCGGTCGTGCGTGGCGAACCCCTCGACGACCGAGGGCAGCGCCTGCATCGCCGCCGACAGGGTCGCCCCGACGGAGACCGCGTTCAGACGGGCCCGCAGTTCCCCGAGCAGCGCCTCCGGCAGGTCGTCGCCGACCTCCACCATGCGCTGCTCGACCCGGCCGGTGCCGGTGATCAAGACCACGAGCAGTCGTCCGGGGCCGAGGTTGACCAGTTCGATATGTCGCACCGGCGCACTCGACAGGCTCGGATACTGCACGACCGCGACCTGCCGGGTCAGGGCGGCCAGGGTACGAACCGTCCGGTCCATCACGTCGTCGAGATCGACCGCCTGGGCCAGAACGGTCTGGATGGCCCGGCGCTCGGCCACCGAGAGAGGCTTGATCGTGGACAGCCGGTCGACGAACATCCGGTAGCCGGCGTCGGTGGGCACCCGACCGGCACTGGTGTGCGGCTGGGCGATCAGCCCTTCCTCCTCCAGCACGGCCATGTCGTTGCGGATCGTGGCCGGGGAGACGCCGAGGTGATGCCGCTCGACCAACGCCTTCGACCCGACCGGTTCCCGGGTGTCGACGTAGTCCTCGATGATCGCGCGCAGGACGGCCAGCCTGCGGTCCTCACTGCTCACCTGCCGGTCCTCCTCTCCTGACTCCCGGCCGCCCGCCGCTCCGTCCGGACGATCGGACGGCTTGGCGGCAGGCTCTGGCACTCAACTAGGCAGAGTGCCAGTCTATGCCAGCCGCGAACCCCCAGCGCGTCGTTGCCGACGGGACGCGCCTGCCCTGGTTACCGTGCTGGCGTGTCAGTCACACGACCTCCTGGCTCCCCATCGGGGCCGAACCGTGCGAAGCGGCCAGCCGATCGATACGGCAGAGACGTGCTGTCGACCCCGCGTCCGGTGAAGCAACGACGCAGAGTCGAGGCGCGTTCCGATCTCGTCGTCGAGGACGCCGAGACCGGCTGGTGCGGCGCGATCGTGGCCCTGACCAGGACGGCCGGGATGGACGTCGTCACGCTGGAGGACCGGCACGGCCGGCAACGCGGATTCCCCCTCGGGCCGGGCTTTCTCCTGGACGGCGAGCCGGTCGAGCTGATCCGGCCGGCGGCCGCTGCCGCGCCACGGGCTCCCAGCCGCTCCGCCAGCGGATCCCGGACGGTGGCGAACCTGCGGGCCCAGGTGGCGAAGGGCTCGCGGATCTGGGTGGAGGGCCTGCACGACGCCGAACTGGTCGAGAAGATCTGGGGGCACGACCTGCGGGTGGAGGGGGTCGTCGTCGAGCCGCTCGACGGTGTCGACAACCTGGCCGCGGCGGCACGTGCCTTCCGGCCCGGGCCCGGTCGCCGGCTCGGCGTGCTGGTCGACCACCTGGTGGCCGGCTCGAAGGAGACCCGGCTCGCCCGGGAAGCCCTCGCCGGGCTGCCGGGGGCCCAGTACGTCCTCGTCGTCGGCCATCCGTTCGTGGACGTCTGGCAGGCGGTGAAGCCGGAACGGGTCGGTCTGCCACGCTGGCCGGAGGTCCCCCGCGGCACCGACATCAAGGTCGGCACGCTGGCCGCACTCGGCTGGCCGCGCGCCACGCAGGCGGACATCGCGCAGGGCTGGAAGCGGATCCTCGGCAGTGTGCGCTCCTACGCCGACCTCGACCCCGCCCTGCTCGGCCGGGTCGAAGAGCTCATCGACTTCGTCACCACGTCCGACTGACCGTCGAGCGCGGGTACGCGCCAGAGCCCGCTCGGCCATCCGGGGCCGGAGTGTGGTCTCTCACTGGCCGGCCCGAAAACACCGTTTCGGGTCGGCATCGGGTGAGAGCACTCAGTACGCTGGAAGTGCCTACCCGACAAGGAGTTGACATGAGCAACCAGCCCGAAGACCCGCACCAGGGTCCTTCGCTGGAGAAGCCGCAGCATCACGGCGGCAGCGTTTCCGGGGATCCGCAGCCGAACCAGGGACCCCAGTTCGGTGCACCCCAGTACGGCCCCCCGCAGCAGTCCCAGCCGCAGGCGCCGGGCCAGGACTACTCGGGCCAGCCGTACGGCCAGAACCAGCCGGGCCAGAACCAGCCGGCACAGGGTCAGCCTTACGGCCAGGGCCAGTCCGGCCACCCGGGCCAGGGTTACCCGCAGGGCTACCAGGGCCAGGAGTACCCGAGCCAGAACTACGGCAACTACCCGGCGGCCCAGCCCTACCCGCCGGGTCAGGGTTACGGTCCGGCGACGGGCGGCTCCGACGACCGGACGATGGCGATCATCGCCCACGTCGGCGGCCCGATCATGGCGCTGCTGAGCGTGGGGTCCCTGCACTGGGTCCCGGCCCTGATCGTCTACCTGATCTACAAGGACCGGTCGCCGTTCGTGCGTCAGCACTCGGCCGAGGCCTTGAACTTCCAGATCACGCTGCTGATCGCCTACATCGCCAGCTGGCTCCTGATGTTCATCCTGATCGGCTTCGTCACCTGGTTCATCGCCTGGGTGCTGGGCATCGTCTTCGGCATCCTGGCCGCGATGGCCGCCAGCCGGGGAGAGCCCTACCGCTACCCGATGAACATCCGGCTGGTCTCCTAGGGCCCTAGCCGAACGGTCCCACGCGTCCAGCGGTCGGCACGAACGCCCGGTTCAGCGGCGGGCGAGCCGACCGCTGCGTCGCATCCACATCTCCACCGGGATGGTGACCAGCGGCGGGATGGCGGCGAACAACGCCAGGACGATGGCGTCCCAGCGCCACCGGAGCGCGATCGCGGCGACGACCGTCACGACGACGTAGGAGATGAAGGCGATCCCGTGCAGCATGCCGAAGACCTGCACGCCGACCTCGGTGGTCTTCGGGACGTACTTGACGTACATCCCCACCAGCAGTCCGGCCCAGGTCGCCGCCTCCACGAACGCCGCGACGGCGTAGAGCCGCCCCACCGCGCTCACCGGTGCCCGGCTGATCGTGGGCGAGTCGTCGATCTGGGACGGTCGGACTCGTGGGCCTGGACCTGACATGGAATGGATTCTCCTGAGCGAGTTGCGGAACCGTGGCGGGCGCACCCCGATGATGTCATCCGCCGCGCCCGACCGAACGAGCGGCTCAGCCGCAGAGCTCGCGCACGACCAGATCGGCGAGCAACCGCCCGCGCCGGCTGAGCACGGCCGGCCGCTCGTTGACCAGCAGCCCGTCCAGAGCCAGGCGATGGACGGCTCGCGCCGTGTCGGTGTTGCCCGGGTCCCAGTCCAGGCCCTGGCGCAGCCGCACCCCGAGCATCACCTCCTCGAGGCGACGGGCGTCGTCGTCCAGCAGTTCCCGCCCCGCGGCGGGTGACACCCCGGCCCTCAGCCGGTCCGCGTACCGCGCCGGATGCTTCACGTTCCACCACCGCACCCCACCGACGTGCGAGTGCGCGCCGGGGCCGATGCCCCACCAGTCGTCACTGCGCCAGTAGCCGAGGTTGTGCCGGCACGCCGCCGCACGCCCGGTGGCGTCCGGCCGGGCCCAGTTGC
>JBDIAG010000137.1:0-8694 GCA_039812305.1 Actinomycetales bacterium
CCAAGAACAACGGCATCCGGGTCGGTCCCGGCCGTGGTTCCGGAGCCGGGTCGATGTGCGCGTACGCGATGCGGATCACCGACCTCGACCCGGTGCCGCACGGTCTGATCTTCGAGCGGTTCCTCAACCCCGAACGTCCGTCCATGCCCGACTTCGACGTCGACTTCGACGAACGTCGGCGGGGCGAGGTCATCCACTACGTCACCGACAAGTACGGTGCCGACCACGTCGCCCAGATCGTCACCTACGGCACGATCAAGGCCAAGCAGGCGATCAAGGACGCGTCTCGCGTGCTCGGCTACCCCTTCAGCATGGGGGAGCGGATCACCAAGGCGATGCCGGCCGCGGTGATGGGCAAGGACATCCCGCTGTCGGGCATCTTCGACCCCGCCCACAAGCGATACGCCGAGGCGGGCGAGGTGCGCCAGCTGGTCCAGGAGGACCAGGAGGTGCAGCAGGTCTTCGAGACCGCCAAGGGCCTGGAGGGCCTGAAGCGGCAGTGGGGCGTGCACGCCGCCGGAGTCATCATGTCCAGCGAACCGCTGCTGGACGTCATCCCGATCATGCGCCGCGCGCAGGACGGTCAGGTCATCACCCAGTTCGACTACCCGAGCTGCGAGGCGCTCGGGTTGGTCAAGATGGACTTCCTCGGCCTGCGCAACCTGACGATCCTGGACGATGCGGTCGCCAATGTGAAGTCCAACCGCGGCGTCGAGCTCGACCTCGACGCGCTGTCGAAGGACATGACCGACAAGGCCGCGTACGAGCTGCTGGCGCGTGGGGACACGCTCGGAGTGTTCCAGCTCGACGGTGGCGGCATGCGCACCCTCCTGCGGCAGATGCAACCGGACAACTTCGAGGACATCTCCGCCGCCCTCGCGCTGTACCGGCCGGGCCCGATGGGCGCCGACTCGCACACCAACTACGCCTATCGCAAGACCGGCCGGCAAGAGGTCGTGCCGATCCACCCCGAGCTCGCCGAGCCGCTCGCCGACATCCTGGACACCACCTACGGCCTGATCGTCTATCAGGAGCAGGTGCAGCAGATCGCGCAGAAGGTCGCCGGGTACTCCCTCGGTAAAGCAGACCTGCTGCGGCGGGCGATGGGCAAGAAGAAGAAAGAGGTGCTGGACGCCGAATTCGTCCCGTTCTCGGACGGGATGCGGGCCCACGGCTACTCCGACGAAGCGATCAAGACCCTGTGGGACATCCTCGTCCCCTTCTCGGACTACGCCTTCAACAAGGCGCACACCGCCGCCTACGGCCTGGTCTCGTACTGGACCGCCTACCTCAAGGCGAACTACGCCGCCGAATACATGGCCGCGCTGCTCACCAGCGTCGGCGACGACAAGGACAAGTCGGCGCTGTATCTGGGCGAGTGCCGGCGGATGCACATCAAGGTGCTCCCGCCGGATGTCAACTCCTCGATCGCGACCTTCGCCGCCGTCGACGAGGACATCCGATTCGGGATGGCCGCCATCCGCAATGTCGGCGTGAACGTGGTCTCCGCGATCGTCGAGGCGCGCGAGAAGAAGGGAGACTTCACGTCCTTCGAAGACTTCCTACGTAAAGTCCCGGCCGTTGTCTGCAACAAGAGGACGATCGAATCGCTCATCAAGGCGGGGGCTTTCGATTCTCTCGGGCATTCCCGCCGGGGGCTGTCCGCCATTCACGAGGTGTATGTCGATTCGATCGTCGAGGACAAGCGACAGGAGGCGATCGGGCAGGACTCGCTGTTCGGAGACTTCGGCGACGACCCGTCCATGCCGGGTATCTCCACCCTCCCCCCGATCCCGGACTACGAATGGGACAAGCGCGAGAAGCTGGCCCGCGAGCGCGAGATGCTCGGGCTCTACGTCTCCGACCACCCCCTGCAGGGAGTGGAGCACATCCTCGCCAACGCCGCCGACACCTCGCTCGCCTCGTTGATGGGGGACGGTCGCCCGGACGGCACGACCGTCACGATCGCCGGCCTCATCACCCAGGTCGTCCGGAAGACCACCAAGGCGGGCAAGCTGTGGGCGATCGTCCAGCTGGAGGACATGGCCGGGTCGGTCGAGGTGCTCTTCTTCCCGCAGACCTACACCGCGGTTGCCCACGAGCTGCGCGAAGACGTCGTGTGTGTCATCCGTGGCCGGGTCAATCGCCGGGACGATCAGATCTCGGTCAACGCCCAGGAGATGTCGCTGCCGGACGTCTCCGCGGGCAATGGTGGGCCGGTGACGATTCTGCTGCCGGCGGTGCGGTGCACGCCGCCCGTCGTGGGCCGGTTGAAAGAGGTGCTCACCACCCACCCCGGTCCGACCGAGGTGCACCTGCGACTCACCCAGCCGGACAAAGCCACACTGATGCGCCTGGACGACGGACTGCGGGTGACGCCGTCGCCCGCGTTGTACGGAGACCTCAAGGCGTTGCTGGGGCCGAGTTGCCTGGTCTGAGCACACTGCCTCGCGTGAGCCTGCGCTGGTGGCTCCCCGTGGTCCTCGGCATGGTGGTGCTGGGAGTAGCGGCCGGAGTCCTCTGGTGGTCCATCGCGCCCCGTTCGACGGGCGGAATCGCCCTCTCGGGCAACGTGGCCTACCCGACCCCGGACGACCCCAGCGGCACGATCGCCGTGCTGTACGTCCTGATCGTGGCGGCGTGCGGGCTGATCAGCGGTGCGCTCATGCTGGGCCGCGCTGCGGTCGCGACCACCCGGATCATGGTGGTGTGCGGCGGCGGCTGGTTGGCGGCGATCGCCTGCTATGTCACGGGCTATCTGCTGGGCCCCGCGTCGGTCGCCGCGCAACTCGAGGCGGGTGCGGCGCAGGTGCAGGTGCCGCTGTCCCTCCCGACGCCGTTGCTGTCTCTCGTCTGGCCCGCAGCCACCGCCACCGTGGTGAGTGTGGGGATGCTCATCTCCCTGGTCGTGCAGCCACCGCGGCCCAGCCCGGTCTCCTGATCCTGCGGTCCTTGGCCCGGGGTCTGACGGGCACTCGCCCTCAGGTGTCCGACGGGGTGTGCCCGCCGGTGTGCACCTCTCCAGCGGCGCGCATCTCGTTGTGGGTCTCGGGCGCGGCGATCTTGCCGACAGCGGAGGTTGTGTCGGTCTTGCCCGTCCACAGAACCACCACGACGGCACCCAGGGTGACGGCCGCGGCCCCGACTCCGGCCACCAGCACCGCTCCGGCGGGAGCGATGATCGACTGACCGATCAGCGCCTGCCAGGTGAGGACGGCCATCAGGGCCGCGTAGCCGGCGGCGGCGACCGCGATCAGCCTGAACCGGACGGTCGTCCGGCGGAGGAGGTGCCACCGACGTCCCGTCACCTCGAGAGTGAGCACGAGCAGCGGCAGTGCCTGGAGGGCGTGCAGCCCGACGAAGTGTGCGATTCGCAGGTCGCCACCCATGGTGCTCCAGCCGAGGAACGGCAGGCCCGGGCCGCCATCGGGAACCCCGACCGCATGCGCGCCGGCGATTCCCTGGAAGTCCGAGAGCTGTTCCTGCGTCGGCGACGTCATGAGGAAGGCGAGGCCCATCCCGATCAGACCGAGTAGCACTCCGGCGCGGACGGCGAGGTTCCGGGCCGGATCCTGCCCCGGGTTGGCGAAGATCGCGAGCCCGATGACCATCGTCGTCACCCACACCACCACGATCGAACTGGCCATGATCGACCACATCGCTTGATGCAGTGGAGTCGTCACATTGAAGTGACTCGTGGTGCCGTACGCCGCCGCCCCGGCGATGATGACGATCTCGATGATCAGCCCGATCGCGGCGATCCATCCGGCGATGTCGGATGCGCGACTCATCCAGCGCCGCCTTCTGCGTCGTGAGTCGCTCCCGACGGCCTTGCCGGAGTCCACCTGGCCGATCAGCCAGGCCAAGGTGACCGAGTAGATCGCGATCGAGATGGCGAACTTGAGCGGCTTGAACCAGCCGTTCTGACCGGTGATCTGCTGCGGATCGACGATCGCCAGCACGACACAGCCGATCGCCAGCGGCACCATCAGTGCGGCCACCACCAGCAACGGGCGATGCCATCGATCCGGGCGTCGCCAGTGGCCCCACTCGATCAGCGGGGGAGTGACCGGGCTGTGGTCGATCTGGGCCATGACAGGCACCTCATTCGTCCGATTCGTGGTCTTCGGGGGGTCGCGGAGCCGGGCTCGGATCGGCGACTTCGGCGGGTTGGTAGCAGGTGGACGTGCGGTCCATTTCGGCTGCGTAGCGCTGACGGGAGACGTGTTCCTGGGCGATCCGACGCAGTCCAGCCAGCAACCGGTCGCCCAGAACGGTGCCGATGACGACCGTCTCGGCCATGCGCGGACGGTCTTCGGTCGTGCTCGCCACCAGCCCGAGATCGGTCTGAGCGATGAGCTCGGCTGCCTCGGCGTAGTGGGGCAGGCACCGGCTCAAGTCCGAACGGCCGACCGCGGTGTAGGCGTCGAGGGTGAGTGCCGCCTGCATGATTCCCGGGTTGTCGGGTTGTGCCTGCCAGCCACGTTCCCCCATCACCGCCCCGATCCGCTCCAGGGCTTGCGGGGAAGCCGATTCGGTCGAGCTGGGTAGAGCCTGCTGTGCGGCGCCCAGTACCTCGACGAGTGGACGTTCCGGTTCGTCGATCTCGCTCAGCACGCGCTGAACGGCGGCCAGGCTGAGCCCGCCAACCTCCCGCAGCGCCCGGATGAGCCGTAGCCGCTCGAGATGGTGCTCGCCATACTCCGTGCGGTTGTAACCGTTTCGCTCGCCCTCGGCGAGGAGTCCGTCGCGGACGTAGAACTTGATGGTCGCCGCGGAGACGCCGCTCGCTTGACTGAGCTCGGAGATTCGCACATCGATAGCGTAACTATCGATAGTGCTACTATCAACCCATGACTTCTGGTGCGCGCCTCGGCCTGGCCGTCTGCTTCTTCCTGCTCTCGGCCGCCGGACTGATCGGCACGTGGGGATTCAACCTCGCCTTCATCGGCTCGTCCGGCGAGAACGGGGCCGGGTACCTGGCGTCCTGGTTCGCCAACGACGCCAGCTCGTCGGCCGCCGTGGACTTGATCGTGATGGCCGTTGCGGCGTGCCTGGTGATGCTGGTCGAGGGGGCGCGTCTCGGTTGGTCGCGATGGGTGTGGGTCCTCGTTCCGCTGAGCTTCGCGATCGCGGTGGCATTCACGTTCCCGTTGTTCCTCGGCCTGCGGGAACTGGCCCTGCGACGACGGGCGCTCACCTCCGACAAGCGGTAGTCGGGCACGGGCGAGAGTCGAATGGCGACGTTGGGTACCGACGGGTCGCGCTGAGCGTTGCCGCGTGGGACGTAACGTTGCCAGTCGCCGTCCGGTCCGTGACCGCTCGGGACGTATCGCGGCCAGTGGGCGCGGAACGTCGCCGTTCGAGGTGGGCCAGGTGACGCGCTGGGCCCGGCTGGTGCTGAAGGAGGCCTTGCTGGCGGCACTCGAGCGGTCATCGGCTGCAGGAGGCTGCCATTCAGGGATCGCCGGGCCCGGGCGAGAGTCGAATGGCGACGTTGGGTACCGACGGGTCGCGCTGAGCGTTGCCGGGTGGGACGGAACGTTGCCAGTCGCCGACCGGTCCGTGACCGCTCGGGACGTATCGCGGCCAGTGGGTGCGGAACGTTGCCGTTCGAGGCCGCGCAGGCGCCGACGGAGGCGTCAGGCAGTGCTGATCGGGGCCACCGTTGCGTTGGTGAGGCGGGCGAGGTCCGCGGGGGCGAGGGCGACGTCGAGTCCACGGCGGCCGGCGCTGATCAGGACCTGTTCGTGCGCCAGTGCGGAGTCGTCCAGCACCGTCCGGAGTCGCTTCTTCTGGCCGAGCGGACTGATGCCGCCGACGATGTATCCGGTTGCCCGCTGGGCGGCGGCCGGGTCGGCGAGCTCGGCGCGTTTGCCTCCCACCGCCTTGGCCAGATGCTTGAGGTCCAGTCGGGAGGTGACCGGGCAGATCGCCACGACGAGGTTCGCGTCCACCTGGGCGACGAGGGTCTTGAACACGGTCTCGGCGGCGACGCCGAGCGCGTGGGCGGCCTCGAGTCCGTAGCCGCCGGCAGCTTCGGCGGCGGCCGGGTCGTGATCGTAGGCGTGGACGGAATGCGGCACCCGGGCGCGCTCCAGTGCGGTGAGGGCGGGGGTCTTGGCCACGTCGCCCAACCTATCGGCGGCTCGGGCCTCCACTGACAAGAGGTGCTCGGTGCCGGCGCTGGTCGCTTCCGGTGACGACCCTCGCCGCTCCGAATCCGGCGGCGCACCGGCCGTGGCGGGAGCGAAGGGAGGTCGGCCTCCGATTCTCGATATCCGGGACATTTCCCTACACATTGGTACGAATCCCGACCAGCCATCCGCCCGAATCGTATCCTTCGGTCGGAAGGGGTGCCGGTCGGTCGTCGGCTGCGCCCGCCGAGAACGGTTCGGGGCGAAGGGGCGAGTGGTGATCAGACGAGTTGGCGCCGTCCTCGCGGCGCTCGCGCTGTTGGCGGGCCTGACCTCCGCGGAGGCTCTGGCCGAGGCCTCCGAGCAGTCGGATCCGCGCCCGGCGTCGGCGAGCACCCAGGAACCGTCGGCCGGCGCGCGACCGATGGACACCAAACTGCATGGTTCGCTGCACCCTGGCCAGGCTCCGCAGGCGGTCTTCGTCCGCTTCGCCGGCGAGGGCGCTGCCGTGCCGTTCCTCCAACACGAGCTGCAACAACAAGAGCTGCAACAACACGAGCTGCAGCAACACGAGCAAGACCCGTACCAGGGCACGTCCGCGCCGCAAAGCGCCACAGATCGAGCGGCAGGCAGGGCGGCTCGCGAGCACATCACCACGGTGGCGCGCGAGGTGCGGGCCACCGCCGAGCGGGCCGACGGCGACAGCGAGGAGCTCTTCACCACGACCAACGCCGTCCCGGGCATCGGTCTGCGACTCGACTGGGCCGGTATCCAGGCGGTGGCCGCCCGCGAGGACGTCGAGTCGGTGTCGGCGATCGTCCCGAAGAGGCCGGCGACGGCCGGTGCCGCTCAGCTCAACCGAGCCCTGCGCGAGTGGCAACGCACCGGCCGGACCGGCAAGGGCGTCCGGATCGGCATCGTCGACACCGGAATCGACTACACCCACGCGGACTTCGGCGGCCCCGGAACACGCGAGGCCTTCCAGGAGGCCGAGGCGAACAGCACGCAGGCGTGGGCGCCGACGGCCGTGGTCGCCGGCGGCTACGACCTGGTCGGCGACGACTACGACGCGGACGAGAGCCCCGTTCCGCATCCCGACCCGAACCCGCTGGACTGCCAGGGCCACGGGACGCACGTCGCCGGCATCGCGGCCGGCCGCGGAGTCAACGCCGACGGGTCGACGTTCACCGGCAACTACCGCACGCTCACCGGCAAGCGTCTCTACGACCTGCGAATCGGGCCGGGGATGGCTCCCGAGGCGTCCCTGTACGCGTTTCGGGTCTTCGGCTGCGGCTCCGGCGGCAGCGAGATGATCATCCCGGCACTGGACCGCGTGCTCGACCCCGATGGCGACGGCGACTACTCCGACCATCTCGACATCGTGAACCTCTCCGTCGGAATGGACTACGGGGCGACCGACGATCCGGACAGTGAATTCGTCGAGAAGCTGGCGGCGGCCGGCGTGCTGCCCGTGGTCGCCGCCGGCAACGAGGGCGATCTCACCGGTGTCGTGGGCAGTCCGGGCAATGCGAGCCGCGCCCTGACCGTCGCGAGCAGTGTGGACGAGTTCCAGCTGCTGGACGCCGTCGAGGTGGAAGCTCCGGGCGACCTGGCCGGTCGGTACGCCGGTCAGGCCAACGTGGACTTCCCGTGGGCGTCGGCGCCGGACGTCAGCTCCGACGTCGTCCAGCCCACCGAACCGTCCAATCTGGATGGGTGCGACGAGTTCTCACCGCAGGATGCCGCGACCGTCGCGGGTCGGATCGTCTGGCTCGAATGGGACGACAACCAGAGCAGCCGGCGGTGCGGCTCCGTCACCCGTTCCCTCAACGTCGCGGCCGCCGGCGGCACGGGCATCCTGCTGCCGACCACCCTGGACGTCTTCCCGGGCGGAATCGCCGGCAGTGCCGACCTGCCCACGTTCCAGCTCACCCGAACGGCCACCGGACGGCTCCGCCCGGCGCTCGTCGCCGGCACCCTTCGCGTGCGGCTCTCCGGCTCGTTGACCGGCGCCGTCAAGGACGTCGATCCGACCCTGACCGGCCGGCTGTCCTCCTTCAGCTCACGCGGAAAGCCCGGGCTCTCCGGAGGCGCCAAGCCGGACGTCGCCGCGCCGGGGGACACGATCGCCTCCGCCGCCTCGGGCTCGGGCGCCTCGGCGAAGGTGTTGTCCGGGACGTCGCAGGCGACGCCGATGATCGCCGGCATCGCCGCCCTCGTCCTCGAGGCACATCCGCAGTGGACGCCGGAACAGGTCAAGGCGGCCGTGATGAACAGCGCGGGGCGTTCGATCACCACGCAGGGGGACGGGCGCGGCGCCACGTACGGGCCGTTGCGGGTCGGGGCCGGGCAGGTGGACGCGGCCGCCGCCGTCCGCGCCACGACGCTCGCCTACGCGGCCGGCGGCGAGGGCGATGTCTCGCTCTCCTTCGGGGTCCAGCCGGTGCCGGTGCGCGACGGCGTCCGCGAGGTCACCAGGAGCATCGTCGTCCAGAACACCGCGAGGTCGTGGCGCAGGTACACCGCGAGCGTCGCCGGAGCCACCACCCAGACCGGC
>JBDIAG010000138.1:0-8623 GCA_039812305.1 Actinomycetales bacterium
TAACGAGTAGCTGAACCCTCCGCAACCAGCCTATTCACGTCTGCGCTGATCGGTACCTTCGTAGGAAGGGGAATGGGGCGCGTCGCGCGCCATCTGTCGAAAGGCCAGCCGTGACTCTCACGCCAGAAGACGTCATCAGTAAGACGTTCTTGCCTACGCGGTTCACCGAAGGCTACAAAATGGACGAAGTCGATGATTTCCTGGACGAAGTCGTCGCTTCTCTGGAGTCCCTGAACAGCGAGATCGAGGAGCTCCGGGAGAAGCTCGCCGCGTCCGAGAGCGCAGTGGGCCGGCTGACGGCGGGCGGAGTCGTCCGGTCCGGCGTGCCGACCGGCGAAACGTCCGACCAGCCGGCGTCCGATCGGGCGGCCGACCAGGCCATCGATGCGAGTGGCGACGAGACGACCGGCGACCGGACGGCCGGCCAGCCGGCAGCCGACCAGCCAGGCTCGGTGTCGCCGGCCGACCCGGAGTCGACCGCGTCCCCGGCGTCGGCGGTGTCGCCGGCGGTGCCGGAGGGCGTGGCCGGGGTGCTCGCTCTCGCCCAGCGGTTGCACGACGAGCACGTCCGCAACGGACAGGCCCGGCGGGACGCGCTGATCGCCGAGGCGCAGGCGCGCGCCGCGGCGCTCGTCGCGCAGGCCGAGCAGACCCGGGACGCCACGCTCTCGGAACTGTCGAAGGAGCAGGAGAAGCTGGAGTCGTCGCTGGCCGAACTGCGCGGGCACGAGCGGGAGTACCGGGTGCGGATGCAGTCCTTCTTCCAGGCGCAGCTGACCGACCTGCAGACCCAGCAGACGCTGGAGCCGGAACCCGCCAAGGTGTGACCGCGCGTCGCGAGCGCGGCCGGCGCCATCGGCATCCCGGGCGCGCATTGTTGCGCGGGGTCAAGTAGCCTGCTGGGCAGGTCAGGGGAGCTTTGGTCCCCTGGCCGACGTGTCCCCAAGGAGGCATTCGTGGCCACACGCTCATCGGCACGTAAGACGACGGTGAAGAAGTCACCGCCGGCCACCCAGCCCGGTGCCGGCCTGGTGGGTTGGAGCGAGGCCGAGCAGAGTGAGCTGCGGGCTCAGCTGGAGGCGAATATCGCCCAGTTGCGCTCCGAGCTGGCGGCGCTGCGCGAGGAGATGGAAGAGTTGGCCGCGGACGCCGCCTCCGCCACCGGCGATGACCAGGCCGATACCGGTTCCCGGGTCTTCGAGCGGGACCATGACGCCCAGGTCGCCAAGAACGCGAGCGTCCTGCTGGAACAGAACGAGCGGGCGCTGGCGCGGCTGATCGAGGGAACCTACGGGGTGTGCGAGTCGTGCGGAAAACCGATCGCGAAGGGTCGCCTGCAGGCGTACCCGAGCGCCACGTTGTGCGTGGCGTGCAAGAGCGCGCAGGAGCGTCGCTGAAGACGTCCTCCCCGCGCGCCTGCCGCGTCCTGCTCCTCGGCGTCGCGGTGCTCGCCTACCTGGCGGATCTGGGGACCAAGACCTGGGCTCTCTCGGCGCTCGCGGACGGCCAGCGAAGGGCTCTGATCGGCGATCTTCTCGGCTTCCGGCTGATCTTCAACCCCGGCGCCGCCTTCTCGCTGGGCTCCGGATCGACCTGGCTGTTCAGTGTGGTCGCGATCGGCGTCGTCGTGCTGATCATCCGGTGGTCGCGTCGCCTGACGAGCAGATTGTGGACGTTCACGCTGGCGCTCCTGCTCGCCGGGGCGTTGGGCAATCTCACCGACCGGCTGTTCCGTGAGCCCGGCCCGGGCCGTGGTCACGTGGTCGACTTCATCGACTACGGCTGGTTCATCGGCAACGTCGCGGACATCTGGATCGTGGCCGCAGCCATCGCGATGGCCCTGCTGACACTGACCGGGGTGCCGTTGTCGACCGAGCCGAGCGAGAACAGCGAACGGCGTGAGGAGAGCGGGCAGAGTGAGGCAGGCGATGGGTGAGCGGCGCACACTGATGGTGCCGGAGGGTCTGGCCGGCGAGCGGGCCGACGCCGGGCTGGCGCGGTTGCTCGGCCTCTCCCGCTCGGCCGTCTCGGCGATCGCCGCCGAGGGCGGCATCAGTCAGGACGGACGTCCGCTCGCCAAGTCGGACCGGCTGGTCGCCGCCGCGATGGTCGAGATCGAACTGCCGTCCGTGGCCGCCCCGGTCGAGGTGGAGGCCCGCCCGGTCGAGGGAATGCGCATCGTCCACGACGACGACGACCTGGTGGTCGTCGACAAACCCGTCGGTGTCGCCGCCCATCCCAGCCCGGGCTGGACCGGGCCGACCGTCGTCGGCGGTCTCGCCGCGGCCGGCTACCGGATCGCCACCTCGGGTGCCGCTGAACGGCAAGGCATCGTGCATCGGCTCGACGTCGGAACCTCCGGCCTGATGGTCGTCGCCAAGAGCGAGTACGCCTACTCGCGGCTGAAGCGGGCCTTCAAGGAGCGCACCGTGGACAAGACGTACCACGCCGTGGTGCAAGGCCTGCCGGATCCGACCGCGGGCACGATCGACGCTCCGATCGGCCGGCATCCCAGCGCCGATTACAAGTGGGCCGTGGTGAGCACGGGCAAGCCCTCGATCACGCACTACGAGGTGATCGAGGCCTTCCGGGCCGCCAGCCTGGTGGAGGTGCATCTGGAGACCGGGCGCACCCACCAGATCCGGGTGCACTTCGCCGCCCTCCGCCACCCCTGCGCGGGGGATCTGACCTACGGCGCGGATCCGACGCTGGCCGCCCGACTGGGACTTCGGCGTCAATGGCTGCACGCCGTCCGTCTCGGATTCACCCATCCCGGCACGGACGAGTGGGTCGAGTACGAGAGCGACTACCCGGAGGACCTGCAGCAGGCGTTGGACCGTCTGGCTGATTAGACTTCCCGTACTGCGGGCCCTCTCAGCGGGGCAGTAGCAGGGCGGAGTCGCCGAACTCGTGCCACAGGTAGCCGTCGGCCACCGCCGCGTCGTGGGCGCGTTGGGTGAGGTCCGCCCCGGCGATGGCCTCCACGAGCAGCAGGTGTGACGCGTCGGGGTTGTGCCAGCCGGTGATCAGCCCGTCCACGAGCCGTGGGGGATCGTCGAGACTGACCACCCGCTCGGTCCAGCCCTGCGCCGGGCGAGCCCGTCCGTCGGCGCCGGCCGCGGATTCCAGCGCCCTGGTCACCGTCGTTCCGACCGCCACCACCCGGCCGCCGCGTCCACGGACGTGGTTGACCAGGTCGGCGGTCGTGGCGGGAACGCGGAACCGCTCCGGCTGCGGCAGCTCGCCGGCCTCCTGGCTGGACAGTCCGGTGTGCAGGGTGACCGGCGCGACGCCGATCCCGGCCACCGCCAGCTCGGTGACCAGGTGCGGCGTGAAAGGCCTGGCCGCCGAAGCCATCTCGGCGCTGCCGGGGTGCCGGGCGAACACCGTCTGATAGTCGGCCAGCGGGTAGTGCCGATCCAGGTAGCCGTAGCCGATCGCCCGCCCGAACCGGTCCAGCGCGGCCCGCACGTCCGGCCGCGCCCGGGACGGCCCCGGGTACGCCCGCCACAGCCGGTTCCCGACCCCGCTGGGCGACGACTCCTCGGCCGGATAGCCCCGGTCCAAGGTGAAGGTGATTCCGGCAGTGACGATCTCGTCGCCGGCATGGGCGTCCAGCACCGGCCTGGACCCGGCCGGACTCGTCCTCAGCTCGATCACCCAGGCGCCGTCCGGCAACGGTGTCGCGACATGGACGACGACCGGGCCGTGCCGCGACGACACGCCGTCCGCCTCACCCGCCACGGTGGCGGAGGTGTTGACCACGACGAGATCTCCGGCCCGCAGGTGATCGGCAAGTCGATGAAAGCGGGTGTGCACGAGGCGATCCGGCGTGGCGACCAGCAGCCGCACCTGATCGCGGGCGAGACCGCGCTCCTCGGCCGGGGCGGGGGCCGTCGTCTCGTCGGGTTCGGGGAACCGCGTCGTCGGGTGGCTGGCCGTTCTCGTCGGGGCGGTCATGCGGAGGCTCCCGTCAAGGTCGGCGGTCCGGTCGGGGTGAAGTCGGCGGCGCGATAGCGCCCGGACGGTGGCCGTTCGTCGAGCAACCCGAGCAGGTGCGGGACGACGGTGGCCGGCAGCGGCCGATCGCTGATGTCCTCACCGGGGAAGGCGCTGCGGTGCATGTCCGTTCGCATGTCGCCGGGATCGATCGCGTAGGCGGTGAGTCCGGTCTCGGCGCCCCAGGTGAGGGTCAGATGGTCGAGGGCCGCCTTGGTCGCGCCGTAGCCGCCCCAGGTCTCGTAGTGCTCGACCGCGGCGTCGGAGGAGATCGAGACGAGGATGCCGCCGTCCGCGGTGAGCCGGGGAGCCAGGAGCGTGGTGAGCGCATGCGGCGCCACCACGTTGGTCTCCCACAGCGGGGTCAGGTCGGTGGAGTCCAGGTCGGCCAGCCGCCGCAGCGGCGACGGCCCGAGCGCACTGGCGTTGTGCACGAGCAGGTCGAGCCGGCCGGCCGCGTCCACCCGTTCGCGTAGGACGGCGCGGTGATCGGGATCGGTGATGTCACCCCGGACCGCGATCAGGCGAGCGCTGCCGGGCGGATCCCCGGGGGAGCTGGCCAGCGCGTCGATCGCCCGCTCCAAGCGGTCGGCGTCCCGGCCGTCCAGGATCACCCGCCAGTCTCTGGCGAGCAGTCCGCGGGCGAGTTCGAGCCCGAGTCCGGCGCTCCCGCCAGTGATGAGAGCCGTTGGGAATCTGGTGTTGTCGTCATCGGTCATGCGTGCCATCATTCAAGTTCAAGTTAGCTTTAAGTCAAGGGGTGAGGTGAGGACCCTGAACACGCATGACGTGCTGAGCGTGACGGAGGTCAGCCGCCGCAGTGGTTTCGCCGCCTCGGCGCTGCGCTTCTACGAGGACCGGGGGTTGATCTCGGCGTCCCGCAGCTCCTCCGGCCGGCGACAGTACGAGCGCAGTGTGCTGCGTCGGCTCGCGTTCATCCGAGCCGCCGCCAACGTGGGGCTGACGCTGGAGGAGATCGCCGCAGAGCTGGCGACGCTTCCGGCCGGACGCACCCCCACCCGGGCGGACTGGCAGCGGCTCTCCAAACACTGGCGGGCGCGCCTGGACGAGCAGATCACCGCCTTGGAGCGGCTGCGCGACGGGCTGGACTCGTGCATCGGCTGCGGCTGTCTGTCACTGGCGCGTTGCCGGATCTCCAATCCCGACGACGCGGCGGGCGGAGTGGGGGCACGTTTCCTGCCCCGGGCGCTGCGGGCGACCCCGCCGCCCGCCTGACCCGTCCATTCGCCGGAAAACGCGACGGGCGCCACCCGTCGTGCGGGGGCGCCCATCGGGGGATGTCGCTGTCAGGCGGGCAGCGTGGTGGTGCGCAGGTACGGCTTGTGGGTCACGTAGCCCGGGTACTTCTCGGCGGCTTCCTCGTTGCTCACGGCGGCCGGGATGATGACCTCGTCGCCCGGACGCCAGTTGACCGGCGTGGCCAGGCTCTGCTGGGCGGTGAGCTGGATCGAGTCGAGCGCGCGCAGGATCTCGTCGAAGTTGCGACCGGTCGACATCGGGTAGGCCAGGGTGAGCTTGACCTTCTTGTCCGGGCCGATGATGAAGACGGTGCGGACGGTGGCGTTGGTCGCCGGCGTGCGGTCGGGCGACGGCTCCTCCTCGGCGGGGAGCATGTCGTACAGCTTGGCCACGGCGAGATCCACGTCGCCGATCATCGGGTAGTTGACCGCGGCGCCCTGGGTCTCCTCGATGTCGGCGGCCCAGTCACTGTGCTTGTCGACCGGGTCGATGGAGAGCCCGATCAGCTTGGTGTTGCGCTTGGTGAACTCGGGCTCGATCCGCGCCATGTAGCCGAGCTCGGTCGTGCAGACCGGAGTGAAGTCCTTCGGGTGCGAGAACAGGATCGCGTAAGAGTCCCCGATCCACTCGTGGAAGTCGATGTCCCCCTGAGTGGTGGTGGCCGTGAAGTTGGGCGCGGTGTCGTTGATCCGCACTGACATGCTGCTCCTCCGTCGGTGCTAGCGGTGTTTCTAAACCCGGTTAGGGTTCGGGTCTTCGTCCTCGATTCTGCCCTACTGTCCACTACGAGAGACGGCAGGTCCAGGTGCTGGACGGTGACTGCTCTCACACCCTACGCCAAATCCCGATTTGGCTCGTCGGAAAAGTCGGTTAGCGTGGGAATCGGCTGGGGTATGTGAGGGCGTGGCCCGTGGTTGGCGTCCTGGCGAGCGTGGCCTGGCGGAGTGCTCGGCAAGGCGGAGGAGTGAAGGCACGTCGAGTCGACGACAACGCAGTCCGAGTGCCGGCCGGGGCGCGCGCAGCGGACGGCCACATCGCGGGCCAGGTCCTCATCGCCGAACCAGGTCCTCATCGCCGAGGGCGTGCAGCCCGTCGATCAGGCCCTCGGCCAGCCAGTGCTCGTAGGCGGCCGGCGTCCAACCGCAGCGGTGGACGAGGCGACTGGCGTTGTCCGCGGAGGTCAGCGTCCAGACGAGGTCGACGGCCCGCTCCAGGTCGACGCCGTTCCCGAGCCCGAACCGGTTGTCGATGTGCCGCACCACGCCGGTGTTGCCGATCCTCCGTTCGCGGTCGATGGTGGCGAGGAAGTCGCGCAACTCGGTGTCCGACCCGGCGCCCTCCGCCAGGACCACCCAGATCAGCGGGCCGACCCGCTCGAAGATTAGCCGGGAGACACCTGCGTACGCGCGCAGGGTGGCCGGCCGGCTGTCCTGGGAGAGCACCCGGACGATCTCCGGCCGGGCATTCATCGGGATCGGTTGGTCGTCGCCGGCCAGGAGGACGTCGTAGACCGCTTTCAGCACCGCCGCCTTGCCCCCGAAGGCGTTGTAGATCGTCTGCGGGCTGACGTCGGCCGCCCGCGCGAGGGCGGCGACGGTGGTGCCGTGGTACCCGGACTCGAGGAACTGCTCACCGGCGGCCGTGAGGATCCGCCGCCGGGTCAGGCGCGCCGCCGCGGCGCGGCGGGGACTGTCGTAGCGCCGAGGGGTTGACATCGACCTCCTTTCAGTGGAATCTAATTCCACTTGAATGCTGTTCCATCAAAAACCCTACCAAGGAGTCCGCATGACCAGCACCGTGACACCCGGTTTCAGCGCGACGGGTGACCCCGACCAGTACGTCAACGCCGCCCTGCCGGCCGCCCGCGCGGTCTTCGCGGCGATCAACTCCAAGGATCTGAGCTGCCTGGACACCGCGGTCACCGACGATTTCGTCGATCACGGGTCCCCGTTCCCGCTGCCGCCCGGTCCCGAGGGATACCGGCAGATCCTCACCTACGTCACCCAGGTGCTGTCGATCCGTTACGAGCTCATGGACGAGTTCGCCACCGCGGACCGGATCGTCATCCGCGCCGTCGCGCATGCGAAGGCGGCCGCGGCCGTCCACGGCGAGGAGTTCGCTGGCCGTCCGTACTCCATGACGACCGTCCACATCTATCGGACGGAAGGGGATCGGCTGGCCGAGCACTGGGGCGTCCGGGACGAACTGGGTGCGCTCCAGCAGATCGGTGCCATGCCGCTGCCGGTGCCGCCGCCGTCGTGAGACGCCGTCGGTGCTGCGGCCCGGACGGGCTGCCGGTGCTGCCGCCGCAGGCTGGGCACCAACGCGGACTGGGGCACCGACACGGACTGGGGCACCGACGCGGACTGGGGGCTCCGGGCCGCCGAAGGCCTGAGGCGAGGGCGCCGGCAACGTGGAGGGGATCGGCGCCCCGGCATGCGGCGGAGATGTGATGCCGCTGCCGAAAGTCAGTTGCCCGGCAAGGTGGCCCCCGTCACAGTGGTAGGGCCATCACGGGACTATTCGATCGGATCCGGCGTGTGTGCCGGATCCCTGGCTCCAGGAGGTGCGACGTGACCGCGACTGTCTGCGGCGTGCCCACGCCCACCTGTCCATTCGTCCTGGAGCCATCGACGTGTCAGACACCGACAGGCGTGATGCCCGCCTGACCGAGGGGAAGGATCCCCTGGACGGCATCGACCCGTTCTTCATCATCGACTACCGGCCACTCGAGGAGTTCGACCGGGAGGCCAGCGCCGATCCCGAATCGGGGACGGACCGCCGGCAGTCCACGTACTGGGAGGTCCAGCGAGGCTGCCGCGGCCCGCAACCCGTGCCCGCGTGGCTGGTCACCGACGCAGCCGCCGTCGACACCGACCTCGGCGTCGTCAAGACCGGCAAGGAGGCGGACGTCCACCTGGTCGAACGCGCCGTCGAGGAGGGATCGTCCTGCCTGATGGCGGTGAAGTTCTACCGCGACACCGACCACCGGACGTTCCATCGCAGCTCGGCGTACACCGAGGGCCGACGGGTCCGGCGGAGCCGGGACAGCCGGGCGCTGGACCGCAAGTCCGCCTACGGCCGGCAGCTGGCGGCTGAGGCGTGGGCCAGCGCGGAATGGTCCGCACTGTGCCGCTATTACTCGGCCGGGCTGCCGGTGCCGTACCCGATCCAGGTGGACGGCACCGAGGTGTGCATGGAGTTCATCGGCGACCCCGACGGCACGCCCGCGCCGAGACTGGCGCAACTGCGTCCCGGGCCGGAGTTCGCGACGGACCTGTTCGAGCAGGCCCGGCAGGTGATCTACGACTTCGCCGCCGACGGGGTCGCCCATGCCGACCTCTCCGCGTACAACCTGCTCGTC
>JBDIAG010000139.1:0-8576 GCA_039812305.1 Actinomycetales bacterium
GAAGTACTCCCGGAAGATCTCCGGGTGCTCCTTCAGGCCGGTGTCGGTGTCGAGGAAGATGACACCCTGGTCCTCCAGCTCCTTCTGGATCTGGTGGTACACCACTTCGCTCTCGTACTGAGCGGCCACGCCGGCGACCAGGCGCTGCTTCTCCGCCTCGGGGATGCCCAGCCGGTCGTAGGTGTTCTTGATGTCGGCGGGCAGATCGTCCCAGGTGGCCGCCTGCTTCTCGGTGGAGCGGACGAAGTACTTGATGTTGTCGAAGTCGATGCCGGTGAGGTCGGCGCCCCAGGTCGGCATCGGCTTCTTGCCGAACAGCCGCAGGCCGCGCAACCGGGTCTTGAGCATCCACTCCGGCTCGTTCTTCAGCGCCGAGATGTCCCGGACGACGGCCTCGGAGAGCCCTCGCTGCGCGCTGGCGCCGGCGATGTCGGCGTCAGCCCAGCCGTACTCGTAGCGGCCCAGACCCTTCAGCGACGGGTTGCGGGCCTCGATGTCGGCGGTCAGGTCGAAAGCACTGTCAAGGTCGGTACGGGTGTCGGTCATGACGACTCCCCTCTCATCTCAGGCATATCGGGCGCAGGTGTTTCATGGGACGGTTCGGTTCGCCTCCGGGCAGTCGGCGGACCGATCGGGATGTGGGTCGTACAGACATGATCGCCGTGGGCCAGGGTGGCCAGCCTCCGGACGTCCACGCCGATGAGCCGGCCGAACGCCTCCGTCTCGGCCTCACACAGCTCGGGAAAACTGGCGGCAACCTGCTGTACCGGGCAATGCCCTTGGCACAACTGCACGGCTTCGCCGGGTGTTCCCCTGCCGACCGGACGGACCGACGCCGCGAAACCTTCGTTCCGCAGCGCCTCGGCCAGCGCGGCCACCCGTTTTCGGATGTCGTCGCCGGCCTGGTCGACGTGGCCTCGCAGCCGTTCGGCGAGATCGGCCGCCTGCTTCTGCGCGAAGGCGCGGACCGCGCTCGGACCGGCCTGCTCGGCCAGGAAGCGCAGCGCCTGCACGGCGATCTCGTCGTAACCCGAGGCGAGCTGGGCGTGTGCCGCGGTGGTGAGCACGTACGCCTTCGCCGGACGCCCCCGCCCGCGCCGGCCCACGTGACGCAGCTCACGCACTTCGACGTGCCCCTCTTCGAGCATGACGTCGACGTGACGACGGACCGCGGCCGTGGTCAGACCCAGTGAATCCGCCAGATCGGAAACGGTGACCGGGCCTTCCTGCCCGATCAATCCGGCAATCCGGTCGCGGGTACCGCCATCTCCGGCGCCCTGGCGGGCACTCGGAGCCGGTGGGCTCGCGGCAGCGGTTTTCACAACGTCCATCTTTGCTATTTAGCGCCGCATCCGCCAGCAAGGCAAGCCTTACCGTAGTGCGACCTGGTAGCCGGCCTCTCGGGCATCCCGTTGACGGTCCGACAGCCGCAGATCGCCGGCTGCTCGGCGCACAGATGGATGCCGAGCAGAATAGCGGTCGGTTGTGCTCCGTCCGGCGTCGTGGAGCGTCGTCGGGTGGCAGAGATCGCTAGTAGGCTGCCCCCGCCAGTCAACCCAGCGATGGGCCAGGGAACCCGGTGCGATTCCGGGACTGACGCGCAGCGGTGAGGGTGACGGGCGGGACGACAGGCCACTGGAGCGATGCTCTGGGAAGGCGTCCCGTCCGGTTGATCCCGAGTCCGAAAACCTGCTGGCACCCTCACGGCGACCGTCGTGGGGTCGGACCGCGGGCTTCGCGACACGAGCCCCAGAATTCGAAGGACGACATCGATGTCTCGTTCCGCACTGCTGCCCGCTGTGCTCGCACTCGGCCTGCTGGCCGGCTGCGGTGGCGCCGACGCGGCGTCAGATTCGACATCCTCGGCGAGTGAGGACGGCGCGGGTGGCTACCCGGTGACGCTGGAGAACTGCGGCCGGGAGGTGACGATCGAGTCCGCTCCGCAGCGGGCGGTCTCGCTGAACCAGGGCTCCACCGAGATCCTGCTCTCGCTCGGGCTGGCCGACCGGATGGTCGGCACGGCGACCTGGACCGACCCGGTGCTGCCGGCGCTCGAGGCCGACAACGCCAAGGTCGAGCGGCTGGCCGACAACGCCCCCTCCTACGAGGCGGTGCTCGACAAGGAGCCCGACATCGTCACGGCCTCCTTCGTCAGCACTCTCGGCGAGGGTGGCGTCACCACTCCGGAGGATCTGGCCAAGCTGAACATCCCCTCCTACATCTCCCCCGCCGACTGCACCAAGGACAACGAGGGCGACGACGACGGCAGCCGCACCGCACCTCTGGAGATCGACACCGTCTACCAGGAGGTCGACGAGCTCGGGAAGATCTTCGGCGTCCCGGACAAGAGCGACGAACTGGTGAACACCCTGAAGGACCGGGTGACGAAGGCGTCCGAGACCCAGGCCAAGGACGGCACCACCGCCTTCTACTGGTTCGCCAACTCCGAGTCCCCGTACCTGGCCGGCTGCTGTGGCGCGCCGGGGATCATCAGCCGGAGCCTGGGCGTGAAGAACGTCTTCGACGACAGCCAGGCGGAGTGGCCGCAGATCAACTGGGAGACCGTCGCCGATCGCGACCCCGACGTCCTGGTGATCGGCGACCTCACCCGCAAGAGCCAGACCGCCGAGACGGCGGACGCGAAGATCGCCTTCCTGGAGTCCAACCCGGTCACCAGCCAGATGACCGCGGTGAAGGAGAAGCGCTACATCACGATCACCGGGGCCGAGATGAACCCGTCCATCCGGACCGTCGACGGGATCGAGCACGTCGCCGAGGGCCTGCGACAGTATGGCCTCACCAACTAAGGTCTCTCCGGCCGCGCAGTCCGCGCCGCGGCGCCTCCGGATCCCACCGGTGGCGCTGTGGCCCGGCTGTCTGCTGATCCTGCTGGTGTCGGTGGCGGCGGCGATCGCCATCGGCCCCTCCGACATCTCCACTCCGGACGTGCTCGGCCTCGTGCTGTACAAACTCGGGTTCGGCGACACCGATCTCAGCCTCATCCAGCAGGGCATCATCTGGGAGCTGCGGCTGCCGCGCAGTCTGCTGGCCGCGGTCTGCGGCGCCGGCCTGGCGGTGTGCGGGGTGATCCTGCAGTCGCTGCTGCGCAACCCGCTGGCCGACCCGTTCGTCCTGGGCATCTCCTCCGGCGCCTCGACCGGCGCCGTCTCCATCGTCGTGCTGGGCATCGGCTCCGGTGCGCTCGGCCTCTCCACCGGAGCCTTCATCGGGGCCGTGATCGCCTTCGGACTCGTGCTGGTGCTCGCGGTGGCGGCCGGCGGCTCCAGCGACCGGGTGGTGCTGGCCGGCGTGGCGGCCACCCAGCTGTTCTCGGCGCTGACCTCGTTCATCGTCTTCACCGCCGCGGACGCGGAGCAGACCCGCGGCGTGCTGTTCTGGCTGCTCGGCTCGCTCAGCAGCGCCTCCTGGACGGACGTGGCGGTGTGCGGCGGGCTGGTGCTCGCGGGCCTGGTGGTGTGCCTGGTCAGGGCCTCCGCCCTGGACGCCCTGATGTTCGGCGAGGATGCCGCCGTCAGCCTCGGCGTCGACGTCGCCCGCACCCGCGCCCTGCTGCTGTTGCTCACCGCTCTCATCACCGCGGTGATCGTCAGCACCTCCGGTGCCATCGGTTTCGTCGGGCTGGTGCTGCCGCACGTGTCCCGCCTGGTGGTCGGGGTCAAGCACCGCCTGGTGCTGCCGACCTCGGCGCTGCTCGGCGCGATCTTCCTGGTCTGGGTCGACACGGCGGCGCGGACCGTGATCGACCCGCAGGAGCTGCCGGTCGGGGTCGCGACGGCGCTGATCGGCGTGCCCGGGTTCGTCCTGGTGTTGCTCGGGAGGCGGGGACGATGAGCCTGCAGTCACGATCCGTCCGCTGGGAGACGTCCGGGAAGGTCATCGTGGACGGCGTCAGCGTGAGCGTGCTGCCCGGCCAGACCGTCGGTCTGCTCGGCCCGAACGGATCGGGCAAGTCGACACTGCTCCGGCTGCTGGCCGGCGTGCGCAAGCCCTCCGCCGGCGAGGTCACGCTGGACGGAAAACCGTTGCGCGACTTCGGCAAGCGGGCCCTGGCCCGCCGGATCGCGGTGGTCGAGCAGGACGTCGCCACCGATCAGGACCCGACCGTGCGCGACGTCATCGACCTGGGCCGGATCCCGTTCCGCCGCACCTGGTCGGCTCCCGACGCCCACGACGACGAGGCGGTCCTGCGGGCCGCCGCGGACACCGACATCGTCGATCTGCTGGAGCGGCGCTACCGCACCCTGTCCGGCGGCGAGCGGCAACGCGTCCAGATCGCCCGGGCACTCGCGCAGGAGCCCACCGACATGCTCCTGGACGAGCCGACGAACCATCTGGACATCCGCCATCAGCTGGCGTTGATCTCGCTCATCTCGACCTTGCCGGTGACATCGATCGTGGCTCTCCACGACCTCAATCTGGCCGCCACGTTCTGCGACGAGGTGGTGGTGCTCTTCGGCGGACGCGTGGTGGCGGCCGGCCCGCCGGCCACCGTGCTGACCGAGGAGCTGGTCCGGCAGGTGTACGGGGTCGGCTGCCGGATCACCCGCGACCAGTGGGGTCTGCAGGTGAGGTTCCTGCCGGACGTGCCGCCGGGAGACCGGTCCGGCGGGGATCCGGTGAAGGTCAGCGGGTAGCGGCCGGCTGCTGCTGGGTGATGCAGTGGACGCCGCCGCCGCGGGCGAAGAGCTCGCGCGCGTCGACGGTGACGACCTCGCGGCCCGGGTAGACCTCGCCCAGGATCTCCCGGGCCCGGCCGTCGGCGCGGTCGTCCCCGAAGCCGCAGGCCACCACGCCGCCGTTGACCACCAGATGGTTGATGTAGCTGTAGTCCACCCAGCCGTCCGCGTCGGTCGTCTGGCTCGGCGCGGGCAGATCGACGATCTCGAACCGCCGCCCGGCGGCATCGGTGACGGCGGCCAGCTGCTCGCGCAACTGCCGGGTCAGCGCGTGGTCGGGGTGGGCCGGGTCGCGCTGGTCGTGCAGCAGCAGCCGTCCCGGGGACGGGATGGCCGCGACGATGTCGACGTGGCCGTTGGTGCCGAACCGCTGGGAATCGCGCCACAGGCCCTGGGACAACCAGATCACCGTCGTGGCGCCGATGGTGCGGGCCAGCTCGGCCTCGACGTCGGCCTTGGTGAGCCCCGGGTTGCGCCGAGGATCGAGCTGGACGGTCTCGGTGACCAGCACCGTCCCCTCACCGTCGACGTGGATGCCGCCGCCCTCGTTGACCAACGTCGAGGCGATCACCTCCGCGCCGGCCCGGCGCCCGATCGTCCGGGCGGTGTCGACGTCGGTCTCCCAGAGCGCCCAGTCGTGGGCGCCCCAGCCGTTGTAGGTCCAGTCGACGGCGCCGAGCCGGTTCTGGTCGTCCAGGACGAAGGTGGGGCCGGTGTCGCGCATCCAGAACTCGCCGACCGGCGCCTCGACCTGCTCGATGTGGCTGCCCAGGTGCCGGGCGGCGGCGTCCCGCGCGCTCGGGTCGACGAGCATCACGACCGGCTCGAACTCGGCCACCGTGTGGGCCACCGCGGTCCAGGCCCGGTAGCCGGCCAGCTGCTCGGACTCGGTGTCGCCCAGGGTCGGGCCCGTCCGCGGGAAGGCCATCCACACCCGCTCCTGGGCTGCGGTCTCGGCAGGCATCGTCCAGCTCATGCGACCGGAGCCTAGTGCTTCCCGATCAGATGAAGGTCAGACCCGTGACGGTGAGGTTGGCCCCCGCCCAGGTCTCGCGGGTGCGCGGGGCGTAGGTGTGGCTGACGACCCGGCCCTTCGACGGGTCGATCTGCAGCTGCCGCACCGGATTGGTCGTCTGGGAGTGCCAGGTTCCGGACAGCATCACCACCTTGTTGCCGGCGATCGTCTCCACCCGGTGCGCGAACGTGCCGACATGCCCGCTGAGGACGATCTTGACGTTCGGCCGCCGGGCGATCACGCGGTCGTAGAGGTACTGCGGACTGGTCGCCCCGTAGCCGCCGGCGGTCTGGCTGATGGAACCGTCCTGGGCCAGGAACATGTGGGTGTTGACGATGACGTTGTGGTCGGGATGGGTGGCCACGATGTCGTCGGCCCAGTCGACCACCTCCGGCCGCGGCCACAGCTCGAGCGTGAGGACGAGCCAGTGCCTACCGCCCGCGTCGAAGGTCGTCCAGTTGTTGTCGGACCTGCCGTCCTCGAAGGTGCCGCCCAGTCGCGCCAGCCGATCGGCCGGGAAATACTCGTTCCACGTGGTCGTGTCGCGCACGTCGACGGAGGCGTCCCCGCCGGGACAGGCCGATCCGCCGGAGCACACGGCCGCGGTGTCGTGATTGCCGACCGCGGCCGACCAGGCGATGCCGGCGTCGTCCAACCGGGCGAAGCCGGCACTGGCGCGCTCGTACATCGCGTGCGTCGGATCGTCCCAGTCGACGACGTCGCCGGTGTGCACGACGTAGCGCAGGTCGAGAGCCGACCGCTTGGCCACGAGCCACTCCATCCGCTCGTCGAAGCGCGTGTCGGACGCCTCGTGCAGCTCGCGCTGGGTATCCGGGATCACCGCGAGGGAGAACGCGGTGGGGGTGTCGGGCACCACCTCGGGCGCGGCGGCGACCGGCGGCTGTGGCGGGCCGGGTTGTGGCGAGGGGTCCGGGTCGAGCAGCGCCGACGGCGGAACGCTCTGGGACGACCACGGCGAGAACGACCTGAGCTCACGCTCGGCCGCGCTGGCCTCGTTCATCCCCGGCATCGCCGACAGGGAGGTGATCAGCAGGAGACCGGCCAGGGTCGCGATCAGACGGGGTGCGCGACATGAAGCGGACATCGTTCAGACCCCCCAGACAAACCCTCGGCCACCCCAACCGGAAAGTGCGATTTATGTGAACCAGGTCAAACGGAGTTTACGGCCTTTCTCGGACTGTGGCGACGGGGCGCGAGCGCAACCATCCGAATGGTCTAAGGGCGCGCGTAGGCATGTCCCTTCGCACCCGGGTGAGGTGCTCGCATAGGCTGCCAAGGTGCCCGCCCCTGCCCTGGTCGTCGAGGACCTGGTCGTCCGCTACCCAGGTCGCGCCGTCCCTGCCGTCGACGGTGTCTCCTGGCAGGCCGCTCCCGGTTCGGTGACCGCCCTCCTCGGCCCGAACGGGGCCGGCAAGACCTCCACGGTCGAGTGCTGCGTCGGGCTGCGCCATCACCAGGACGGACGGATCCGAGCGCTCGGCCGGGAGGGCGCGGCGTTGCGCTCGCCCGAGCACCGCGCCGAGGTCGGCGTGATGCTGCAGGACGGCGGCCTGCCGACCGGGGTGCGTCCGGTTCCGCTGCTGCGCCATCTAGCCCGGCTCTACTCCCACCCGGCGAAGGTGGACGACCTCGTCGACCGGCTGGACATCGCCCACTTCGCCCGCACCAATGTCCGCCGCCTCTCCGGCGGCCAGCGCCAGCGGGTCGCGCTCGCCGCGGCGCTCATCGGCTGCCCCCGGTTGCTCTTCCTGGACGAGCCGACCGCCGGACTGGACACGACCGCCCGGCTCGTCGTCCGGGAGCTGCTGCGCGAGCAGTGCGCCGGCGGGGTGGGCGTCGTGCTGACCACCCACGATCTGGACGAAGCCGCCCGGGTGGCCGACCGGGTCGTCGTGATGAACGCCGGACGCGTGGTCGCCGACGACTCCCCCGCCGGGCTGACCGCGCACCTGCCACGCACCCTGTCGGTGTCGCTGCCGGGCGCCGTGGATGCCGCCGGCCTCCTGGCGGCGGTGCCGGCGCTGCGACCCGACGGCCCCGGCCGTTACCGGGCCTCGGGGCCGCACATCGGCCCCGCTCAGCTGGCCGCGGCCGGCGCCTGGTGCGACCTGGTCGGGCTGATCGGCGTCGACCTCCAGCTCAGCCCGCCATCCCTGGAGGACGTGGTGCTCTCGCTCACCGGAAACCTGCCCGACCAGGCCTCGAGCGGAGGCCGCGGCCGATGAGCGCGGCGGCCCCACCCGGGCAGCGCGTCGTCCAACAGGCGAGGTTCGAGGCCGGGATCATCCTGGCCAACGGCGAGCAGCTGCTGCTCGCGTTCGTGTTGCCGGTGCTCGCGCTGTTCGCCGTCGTGAACCTGACCTGGCTGCCGCTGGACGTGCCGGTCGGCCACAGCCGCGCCGACGTCGCCGTGCCCGGCGTGCTGGCCGTGGCGGTGGTGTCGACGGCGTTCACCGGGCAGGCGATCGCCACCGCCTTCGACCGGCGCCACGGCGTGCTGCGACTCCTGGGCACCACCCCGCTGGGCCGCGGCGGCCTGCTCGCCGGGCGGTTCCTGGCGGTTCTGGGCGTGGTGGTCGTGCAATCGGTGCTGCTGTGCGGGATCGGCTTCGGCCTGGGCTGGCGGCCCGATCTCGCCGGGATCCCGGGTGCCCTGCTGATCGCCCTGCTCGGCTGCCTGACCTTCCTGGCGCTCGGCCTGCTCCTGGGCGGCACCGTGCGCGCGGAGGGCGTGCTGGCCGTCGCGAACCTGCTGTGGGTCCTGCTCACCGCGGTGGGCGGCCTGCTGCTGCTGCCCGACTCCCCCGTCGTCGCCCTGCTCCCCAGCGGAGCCCTGGGCGAGG
>JBDIAG010000140.1:0-8568 GCA_039812305.1 Actinomycetales bacterium
AAGGCTGTCTGCCGTCGGTGCGAGGTTGTTGACACCTGCCTGACCTGGGCCCTCGAGAGCGGCCAGGACGCCGGTGTCTGGGGCGGCCTGTCCGAGGACGAGCGTCGCGCCCTCAAGCGCCGGACGGCACGGGCCCGCCGAGCCAGCTGAGCAGACTCACACTCACGATGGGCGTCCCGTTCAGGGGCGCCCATCGTCATCTCCGGACCCCTCGCCCGGCTCCTCCGACGACCTCGGACCGCGCCGCTCGGTCACCTCGCACAGGAGCTCGACGAGAGTCCCGCCCTCCGGCGGCGAGCTCCATTCGATCGTCCCCCCGAGTTCGCCGCTGACCAACGCGGTCACGATCTGCGTTCCGAGGCCACCGGCGCCCGGCGAGAATCGCTTCGGCAGGCCCGGCCCGTTGTCCCTGACGGTGACCCGCAGCGTGCTCCCCTGCCGCTCGACCGACACCGAGACCATCGGCCCGTTCGCCTCGCCGGCGTGGTGCTCGATGGCGTTGGCGACCAACTCCATCAGCACCAGGGCCAGCGCGTTGGCCTCCTTGGCCGGCACCAGCCCTCCGCGACCGATCTGACGCAGTTCGACCTCGCCGTCGCCGCTCCAGACCAGCGGCCGGACCAGCGCCAGCACCTTGGTCAGCAGCAGGTCGAGATCGAGGGTCTCGTCGATCGCCGCCGACAGGGTCTCGTGCACGAGGGCGATAGTGGCGACGCGGCGCATCGCCTCCTCCAGTGCCTCCCGGGCCTTCTTGGACTCGATCCGGCGGGCCTGCATGCGCAGCAGCGCGGACACCGTCTGGAGATTGTTCTTCACCCGGTGGTGGATCTCGCGGATCGTGGCGTCCTTGGTCATCAGCTCGCGCTCACCGCGGTACGCCTCGGTGACGTCGCGGCAGAGCACCACGGCGCCGTACCGCACGCCTCGCGAGCGCAGCGGGATCGAGTGCAGTGCCACCGCCACCTCGCGCTTGGACAGCAGCATGGCGTGCATGTCGGCCCGCCCGGTCACCACCAGCGGCAGCGCCTCGTCCACCAGCCCGGAGCGCTCGACGTGATCGGTCGCGATCACCGCCAGCAGCTCGCCCACCATGCCGCCCATATAGCCGAGCCGGTGGAAACTGGACAGCGCGTTGGGGCTGGCGAAGGTGACCACGCCGTCCAGGTCGAGCCGGATCAGCCCGTCGCCGACCCGGGGCGCGCCCCGCCGCTGACCACTGGCCGCGTTCGGATCCGGGAAGCCGCCTTCCCGCAGCATGCTCAGCAGATCCTCGGCGGTCTGCAGGTAGGCGCGCTCCAGCTTCGACAGTTTCAGGACGCCCAGCCGTTGCCGCAGCGTCAGAACCGCGATCGGCCGCCCGTCGCGCACGACGGGCTCCGCGTCCACCGGTGGGCGATCGCTGTCCGGCCAGTTGCCCGGCGCCCGGTGCGACGAGGACGCCCTACCGGCCATCGCCCGCACGAGCTCGGGCCGGTGGGCGGCCTCGACCACCCGGCCTACCGGATCGGTGAGGTAGCCGGTGGCCGCGGTCGCCGGACGGCAGATCGCGACCACCACGAACCTTCCGTCCCGGGTCGGAGCCCACAGGACCAGATCCGTGTAGGCGACATCGGCGAGGATCTGCCAATGCCCGACCAGGCGGTGCAGCCACTGCGCATCCGCCGGCTCCAGATCACAGTGCTCGTGCAGGAGCCCGGCGAGTGTCGACACGCCACGAGGCTATCGGGTGCCTCTCGGACGGAAGAATTCAGCGGTTCCCTCCCGTCCGGATCACGTTCCGCATCACCCGCAGCGCCACCGACATGGCTGCCAGATCCGGCAGCTCCAGCTCGGCCACCTCGGCCAGCATCTTCTCGGCCATGACGACCTGGGACTCGTTGGCGCCCGCCCAGGTCTCCAACCGCTCCTGCGCGCTGGCCTCGGCGGAGGTGGACAGCAGCACGGCCCGCGCCAGCTGCATCCAGGCCTGGTAGAGGTCGTCGCGCAACGCACCGCGCGCCAGCGACTCCCACCGGTTGTTCCGGGTGAGCTGCCGGATCCGGTCCAGCTGGCCGTCGAGGGAGTAGCGGGCCCCGACGGCGAAGTAGACCTCCGCCACCTCGTCGATCGGGCGACCCAGATCCTCGGCGAGCTCGGCCACGTCGAGCAGGCTGAACTCGTACAGCAGGCCGCTGGTGAGGTCGGCGACGTCGGCCGGGACGCCCGCCTCGGCGAAGGCCCGGGCCTCGGCCCGCATCCGCTCGAGCGCCTCCCCGCGGACGAGCTCGCCCATCCGCCCGTGCCACTTGGCGATGACCGGCCGGAACCTGTCGATCTCGGCGCCCACGTCCATCACACCCGCCCGGTTCTGCACGAACCAGCGCGAGGTGCGGTCGAGCAGGCGCCGGAACTCCAGGTACAGCTTCGACTGGACATCGGTGCTGACCAGGTTGTCGATCGCCTCGGCGCTGGCCACGAAGGAGGGCAGGTCGAAGACCTCCCGGCCGATCGTGTAGGCCCGCACGACCGAGTCGTAGGTGGCGCCGGTCTCCTCCACCGTCCGGTGCAGGAAGGTGATGCCGCCCCGGTTGACCAGGTCATTGGCGATCGCGGTGGCGATGATCTCGCGGCGCAGGCGGTGATCGGGCATGAGGTCCCCGAACCGCTCCTGGAGCACCTGCGGGAAGTACTCCCGCAGCAGGTGCTGGAAGAACGGCTCGTCGGGGATCGTGGAGTCGAGGACCCGGCCCTGCAGCCTGATCTTGGCGTAGGCCACCAGGACCGCGAACTCCGGCGAGGTCAGGCCCTCGCCGGCCGCCATCCGCTCGGCGATCTCGGCGTCGGAGGGCAGGAACTCCAGTTTCCGGTCGAGGAAGCCGTCCTCGCCCATCTGCCGCATCAGCCGCTGGTGCACGCTGAGCATGGACGGGCTCTGAATCCGGGCGTTGCCCAGCAGCACGTTCTGCTCGTAGTTGTCGCGAAGCACCAGGTGGGCCACCTCGTCGGTCATCCCGGCCAGCAGCTCGTTGCGCTGCTTCATCGTGAGGTCACCGGCCGCGACCGCCTGCCCGAGCAGGATCTTGATGTTGACCTCGTGGTCGGAGCAGTCCACGCCGGCGGAGTTGTCGATGGCGTCGGTGTTGATCCGCACACCCTTGCGGGCGGCCTCGATCCGGCCCAGCTGGGTGAGGCCGAGGTTTCCGCCCTCGCCCACCACTCGCACCCGCAGATCCCGGCCGTCCACCCGGATCGCGTCGTTGGCCTTGTCCCCGACGCTGGCGTTGGCCTCGGTGGACGCCTTCACGTAGGTGCCGATGCCGCCGTTCCAGAGGAGATCCACCGGGGCCTGCAGGACCGAGCGCATGAGCTCGGCCGGAGTCATGCTCGTCACGCCCTCCGGCAGGCCCAGCACGGACGCGACCTCCGGCGTGATCTGGACCGACTTGGCCGAACGGGGCACGACCGATCCGCCGGCACTGATCAAGGACGCGTCGTAGTCGGCCCACGACGACCGCGGCAGCTCGAACAGCCGGCGGCGCTCGGCATAGGACGTGGCCGGGTCCGGATCCGGGTCGAGGAAGATGTGCCGGTGGTCGAACGCGGCGACCAGCTTTATCTGCTCGGACAGGAGCATGCCGTTGCCGAAGACGTCACCGCTCATGTCGCCCACGCCGACCACGGTGAACGGCTCGGTCTGGGTGTCGTGCCCGAGCTCGCGGAAGTGCCGCTTCACCGACTCCCAGGCGCCGCGCGCGGTGATGCCCATCGCCTTGTGGTCGTAGCCCACGGAACCGCCGGAGGCGAACGCGTCGTCCAGCCAGAACCCGTACTCGGCGGAGACCCCGTTGGCGATGTCGGAGAAGGACGCGGTGCCCTTGTCGGCGGCCACCACCAGGTAGGGGTCGTCGCCGTCGTGGCGGACCACCCGCGGCGGCGGCACGACCCGGCGGCCGCCCGGGGCCTCCGGATCGACCTCGAGGTCGTCGGTGACGTCGAGCAGCGCGGAGATGAAGATCTTGTACGCCCGGATGCCCTCCGCCAGCCATGCTTCCCGATCGCTGGGGTCGGGCAGTTGCTTGGCGACGAAGCCGCCCTTGGCGCCGGTCGGCACGATCACCGCGTTCTTCACCATCTGCGCCTTGACCAGCCCGAGCACCTCGGTCCGGAAGTCCTCCCGGCGGTCGGACCAGCGCAGCCCACCGCGGGCCACCGCGCCGAATCTCAGGTGTACGCCCTCGACCCGCGGGGAGTAGACCCAGATCTCGTGCGCGGGCCGGGGGGCGGGCAGTTCCGGGAGTTGCTGCGGGTCGATCTTCATCGCCACGTAGTGCTTCGGGTAGCCGCCCTGCCCTCCGGCCCGGGGCTCCTCCGGCGAGGCGCTCTCGTCCAGCTGGTAGAAGCTGGTGCGGACGGTGGCGGAGATCATCGCGACGAACGAGCGCAGGATCCGGTCGAAGTCCAGACTGGCGACGTCGTCCAGCCCGGCCATCAGCTCGGCGCGGATCTGCTCCTCGTCGCGGCCCTCCTCGCCGGCGGCGGCGAGCTCCTCGGCCCGATCCGGGTCGAAGCGAGCCTCGAAGTACTCGACGAGGAGCCGGGCCAGCGAGGAGTGGGTGAGCAACGCCTGCTCGACGTAATCCTGGCTGTAGGCCGAACCGGTCTGCCGCAGGTACTTCGCGTAGGCGCGCACGATCACCACCTGGCGCCAGGACAGGCCGGCGGTGATCACCAGCTGGTCGAACCCGTCGCTCTCGGCCCGCCCCGACCATGCCGCCTCGAAGGCCTCGGCCAGCGCGCGCGCGGTGGCGGCGCTGCCGGCCAGGTTCGGATACCGCAGCCCGAAATCGTAGATGTAGGCGCGGGTGCCGTCTTCCCGGCGCAGCTCGTAGGGCCGCTCGTCGACGACCTCCAGGCCGAGGTTGCGGAAGTACGGCAGCACCGTGGTCAGCGACAGCGGTGCGGTGCGGAAGAGCTTGAGGCGGCGTTCGTCCCGCGAGCCGCCCAGCGGCTCGTACAGGCTGCTGCGCAGCACGCTGTCGCCGGTGCCGGCGGCGGCGTCGGCGAGCGCGAGCTCGATGTTGCGCAGGTCGGTCACGGCGACCCGGGCGGGCACGTCCGACCGGTAGGAATCCGGGAAGCCGGCGCCCCAGTCGCGGCCCAGGCGGGCGCGCTCGGCGTCGCCGGCCTCGTGCGTGAGGGCGTCGGCCAGATCCTCCGCCCACGATCTGGTCGCCTCGACGATCCGGGCCTCCAGCTCGCGCTGGTCGGGCTCGCGCAGGTCTCGCCCGCGCTCCGGCCGGAGCACGAAGTGCAGCCGGGCCAGCACCGATTCGCCGACGTGCGTGCCGTACTCGCTGGTCGCGGCGGCGTACTCCTGCCGCAGGATCTCGTCGATCTTCAACCGGACCGCGGTGTTGAACCGGTCACGAGGCAGGTAGACGATCGCGGAGACGAACCGGCCGTAGTCGTCGGCCCGGGTGAACACCCTGGTGCGCCGGCGCTCCTTGAGGTGCATGACCGCCATCACGGTCGGCAGCAGGTCTTGCGCGGTGGTCTGGAAAAGTTCATCGCGCGGGTACGACTCCATCACCGAGAGCAGATCGCGGCCCGAGTGCGACTCCGGCGCCAGCCTGGCCAGGGCGATCACGTCTTCGACCTTCTCGGCCAGCACCGGGATCCGCCGGATGCTCTCGGTGTAGGCGGCGGCGGTGAAGAGGCCCAGGAAACGGTGCTCGCCGATCACCTCGCCGGACGCGTCGAAACGTTTGATCCCGACGTAGTCGAGATAGCTGCCGCGGTGCACGGTGGAGCGGGAGTTCGCCTTCGTCAGGATCAGGATCGCCTGCTCGCGGGCCTTCTCCTTGGCCTTGTGGGCCAGCCGGTCCCCCGGTCGCTGATTGGCATCCTCGGCGCTGTGCGCCCGGGGACGGTCGCTGCCGTCCTCCCGCAGGATGCCCAGCCCGCTGCCGGCGACGACCTCGAGCTGGTCGAGGTTCTCGCCAGTCAGGTCGTAGGCGCGGTAACCGAGGAAGGTGAAGTGATCGTCGACCAGCCAGTTGAGCAGCCTCGTGGTCAGCTCGGCCTCGTCCTTGAGGGCGGCGGGTACGGCCTCCGGCAGCCCGTCGGCGAGCTGGGAGGCGGTCTGGCGCATCTGCGGCCAATCCGCGACGGCCACCCTGACGTCCGCCAGCACCTCCTTGAGCCGATCCCGGATCCGGCGGATCTGCGCCGGATCGTCCACTCGGTCGATCTCGATGTGCATCCAGGACTCGGCGACCGTGCCGGCGGCCTCGCCCTCGTCGGCGGCCCCCTCCTCGGTCGCCTGGACGAGGCCTCCGTCGGCCTGTCTGCGCACCAGCATGATCGGGTGGATCAGCAGATGCAGGTTCGAGTTCATCGTGAGCAGGGCGCTGGTCAGCGAATCCACCAGGAAGGGCATGTCGTCGGTGACGACCTGGATCACGGTGTGGCCCGTCTGCCAGCCGTGCGAGGCCAGGGCGGGCGTGAAGACCCTGACGATCGCCGGGCTGGTGCCGCGCTCGGCGGCCAGTTCGCGGTGGGCGGTGGCCGCGCCGGCCAGATCGACCGGATCGCGAGCCGCCAGCTCGTCGTCGGCCACATGGTCGTAGTAGCCGCTCAAGAAGGCGACCAGGTCATCCCTCCGCCACTCCGAACTCGAGACCGCATCTGCCGCGGCCTCGATGATCCGGCTCCGGTTGACCGTCGCTGTCGTCGTTGACATCCCCACTCCTCATCAGGGTTCCCCAGTCCGATGCAGGCTAGCCCCCAGGTAGGACAATGGGGATCTCGGGGGCGGTCCACCGGGTGACGCGGGGATGAATTGCCAGGTTTTACCACGATGTGGAACTCGTGACGACGAGAGGAGTACCCGGTGATCGTCGATCTCAACTCGGATCTGGGCGAATCCTTCGGGCGGTGGCGGCTGGGCGACGACGAGGCGATGCTCGAAGTCGTCACCAGCGCGAACGTGGCCTGCGGGTTCCACGCCGGCGACCCCCGAACGCTGCTGCAGACCTGCCGGGCCGCCGCCGAGCGCGGAGTGGTCGTCGGCGCACAGGTCGGCTACCGCGATCTGGCCGGGTTCGGCCGGCGCTTCATCGACGTCGAGCCCGGCGAGCTCACCGCCGACGTGGTGTACCAGATCGGTGCGCTGGACGCGATCTGCCGGGCGGCCGGCACCCGTGTCGCCTACGTGAAGCCGCACGGCGCTCTCTACAACGCCATCGTCACGCACGAGGAGCAGGCCCGGGCGGTCGTCGACGCGGTCCTGGCCTACGACACCTCGCTACCGCTGCTCGGCCTGCCCGATTCCGCGTCGCAGGCCTATGCGCACTCGCGCGACCTGCGATTCGTCACCGAGGCCTTCGCCGACCGCGGCTACACCCCCGCCGGCACGCTGACCCCGCGCAACCAGCCCGGAGCCTTGCTCGACGACCCGGACGAGGTGGCCGCCCGGATGGTGCGGCTGGTCACCGACGGCGTGGTCCGCGCCGTGGACGGCACCGAGGTGCCCGTCCAGGCCGAGTCCATCTGCACGCACGGAGACAGCCCGGACGCGGTCCGGATGGCCCGGGCCGTGCGCTCGGCACTCGCCGAAGCCGGGGTGGAGATCACGCCTTTCGCGCGCTAGCCGCTGCTCGAGGCCCGAACGTTCTTCGCGGGTTCGGTGTGTGTGGGTGTAGCCCCAGGCGGCCTGTGTCGCCACGACGTCCTTGTTGACGGCCGGGCGTCGGGTGTCGAGGGCGTTTCCGGCGGCTTCACGGGTATGCCGGTGGGGATGATTGCGCGGTTATGACGAAATGTCCAACAGGGCGGGCATCTATCCAGCTCCGACCCTTGTCGCGTTCCGACCTGGGCGCGGTTCAGCCGGCGCGAGCCGCTGCTCGATCGACCAGGTGTTCGCGCGTTGACCGGTTATATGTCGAGCGGCCAGCGATCGCCGGCTGTTCGACGCATACATGGTCAGCGCGCGAACAACCGGCCGATCGGCTCGGCGACCCGGGGCACACTCCGGCCGAAACCGACGGGGACCGCGAATGCCGAGGCACCACAAACGCGTACACCGGTCTAATAAGCATATTCAGACATCAGCCGGACCGGGGGACGTCCGCCTCCGGCAGTGCTCCGCCTGGCGGGGCGGATGCTCCCCCGGTCAGACGTTGACGCGGAAGTCGCGAGCGATCCCGGCGAGGCCGCTGGAGTAGCCCTGGCCGATCGCGCGGAACTTCCACTCACTGTTGTGCCGGTACACCTCGACGAACACCATCGCGGTCTCGGTGGCGGCGTCCTCGGTGAGGTCGTAGCGGGCGATCTCCTGCTTGGTGGCCACGTCGATCGCCCGCGCGTAGGCCCGGCGGACCTGGCCGAACGACTGGCGGCGGTTCTCGGCGTCGTAGATCGACACCGCGATCACGATCTTCTCGGCGTTCGGCGGCATCTTCGGGAGGGTGAGCAGGATCTGCTCGTCGTCGCCCTCACCCTCACCGGTGAGGTTGTCGCCGGAGTGGCGGACCGCGCCGTCGCCCGATTCGAGGTTGTTGTAGAAGACGAAGTGGCGACCCGAGATGA
>JBDIAG010000141.1:0-8545 GCA_039812305.1 Actinomycetales bacterium
GTCCGTGAGTCCGGGGGTGCTGTCGGTGTCGACCACGATCGCTGTCAGGCCGATGGAGTCCGCCTTCGATTCCGCGTCCGCCAGGGTGTAGGTGCCCTTCGGCATCGATTCCAGAACGGTCACCCACTGCGGCTCGGTCAGGGTCTGCGCCTGCCCCTGAGATCCCGGATCCTGGCTGGACGACGAACTCGACGACGAATCCGGAGATCCGTCGTCCGCCCACTCGTCGGTCGACCAGCCGGAGCCTCCTTCGTCCTGCGGGCTGCTGGAGAATCCGTCGGTTCCGAACGGGTCTCCCTCCAGCGAACTGCCATAGCCCCCGAGCGCCTCGTAGACCTGGGCAACGCCGTAGCCACCCACCAGGGCCGGGCCGATCAGCATGGCCGCGATCACCGCGGTGGCCGCGCTGAAGAAGACGACCCGGTTGGTGGGTTCCGGCAAGCGGCGACGCGGTGGCGCGATCATGAGCCACCCCGGCTGAAGACGATGACCGTCGAGCCCGCAGCCAGATCGGGCAGCCCGCGGTACCAGGGACCGCCGCCGAACAAGGGCGACAGCGGACCGATGATCGGCAGGGCATAGACCAGCGCCCGCGCCAGCATCCGCCAGAATCCGATGGGCCCACCCGACTGGGTATCGACGACGGCGATGCCGCACAGTTCCCGACCCCAGCTGCGCCCCGTGGTCGCCACCCGGTAGAGCTCGTTGTACAGGGCGATCGCCAGGAGGAAGGCCTGCAGCACCCCGATAAGGACGATCGCGACCTTCCAGTTCGGCACCACGGCGAACAGGTAGAGGGTCGCGCCGATGCCGACACCGAGCCCGGCCCCGATGACGGCGTCGATCACCCGAGCCAGCAACCGCTGCCCGATCGTGGCGGCGGTGGTCGCCTCGGCATCCACCCGGACGCCGGACGTCGCCACCGCGGCCGCCCCGGGAAAGGCCTCCGGAGCGATGGGAAAAGCCTCCGGAGGACTCGAGATGGTCTCCGGCTGGGCGACGCCGGCGGCTCCCGGCCACACATTGCCCGACTGCGCCGCGAGCGCGCGCTCCGCCGGAGTGGAAGGCGCCGTCGGCCATGGGGCGGTCGCGCCGTCCTCCCATCCTGAGCCGGCGATGCCCGGCCCCCCGGCAGTCAGGGCACGACCGCATCGGCCGCAGAAGGCCGCAGTCGTGGCAACCGCGAAGCCACAGCCGGCACAGACCTTCGACACGTCGACACCCCCTCGACCCTCTTCAGGGGAGCCTAACGTCTCACCGATCTCCTCCGGACCCGAATCCGTCGACTGGGATGCCCGAAATTTCGTCCTCAAGGACCCACCTGTCCGGGCGCCACCCGGGTTCGGCACCCCAGACCCGGATACGGGCTCCCAGTGCCACAACGCGGGCAGCACCGTCCGGTTCAGGCGAGTCGGCGTGCCATCACCGGCGCCAAGGCCCGGGCCAGCTTGGACGGGCTGTCGCTGGGCGCCGCGCCCGCAGCGATCAGCTGCGGCTCCAACCGATCGAACAGTTCCACCGTCCCGGCCACCAACTCGATCTCCCACTCGCGCCAGCTGCTGACCTGGCGTTCTCCCGACTCCGGATCGATGGAGGTCGCGGTCACCCGGTCGTCACACAGTTCGGCCAGCGGTTCGAGCCCCGAGGCCGCGGACGGCGGCGCGGCTGACTCCCCCGGGCCGGTCGCATCGTCCGGGTAGAGATCGTGGACGTCCCGCCGGTTCGACAACACGGCGACCGGACGCAGCGCCGCCGCCCCGATCAGCTCGGCCACCAGCTCCCGCAACGACTCCGGCACGATCCAGGTGCCGCCCAGGTCGAGCCCGTCGTCGTCCCCGGCCGGCGCCCTCCCCTCGGCGAGGTCCGCGTGGATCTCACGACGGGCCTGCGCCGACTTCGGCATCTTCACGTGCCAACCGGCATCGTCGCCACCGGTGCGGCGGCGCAGAGTGATCCGGTTGCGGGTCAGGGTCAGATCGGCGGTGTCGAGATACACCGCGCACAATTCCTGACTGCGCACCGAACCGGCCCGCAGGCCGACGGACGTGAAGCCCGGTAGCGCTGTCTCCTCGTCCACGCTGTACTTACGCTCGATCTCGGTGCTCGCGGTGGCCACGTTCCAAGGTCTAGCAGACCCGGCCGGACGGCGCAGGATTCCGGCGTCTCGCCACCGTGATCCGGCGAATGGGCGACGCCGGTGACCCTGACCGGCTCGCCGGTCACTACAACCGGACGCGGAATCGTTCGGCCATTCCCTGGCGCCACGGTCACCGTGGGTATCGGGCGACTCCGGATCTGATCGTCGACTGCTCCGATCGGCTGGCCTCTTCGTCCTTCTACTAAATGCATAACTCTGCATATCGATAGTAGTAGGGAGCCTGCGGGGGCAGGAAAACGTAAGCGAACAGACGCTTCACCCAGAAAGGGGACCTTCCATGAGCAACGTGGACGTCATTCTCAAAGAGGCCATGCAGATCGACGGTGCGATCGGCGCGGCGCTCGTCGACTACGAGACCGGCATGTCGTTGGGCCAGTCCGGTGGCTCCACCCTGGACCTGGACGTTGCCGCCGCCGGCAACGCCGACGTGGTCAAGGCCAAGCTGCGCACCATGGCCGCGCTCGGCCTGGAGGAGAAGATCGAGGACATCCTGATCACCCTCAACTCCCAGTACCACCTGATCCGCCTGATCACCGCCCGCAACGGGCAGGGCCTGTTCCTGTACATGGCCCTCGACAAGGGCAAGGCCAACCTGGCGATGGCCCGTCGCCAGCTGACCAACCTGGAGAAGGACGTCCAGGTCTGAGCCCACGTCGGATCAGGTAGGAGGCCGCGGTCGATCGAGTCGGGATCGACCGCGGCCTCTTCATGTGCTTCGTCAGCCGCCCGGCCGTCGCGGGGCGGTGCCAGACCGACGCCGGCTACGCGGGCCGGCCGATCGTCATTCCACCGGCAGCAGCCGGAAGACGATCACGGTGCGATCCTTGCGATCGGCGTCCTCGGCGGTCTCCGGCAACCATGGCTGCTCGGGGTCGACCTGGAAGGCCCCCACGTAGCGGACCCGCCTCCCGCCCGGACGCCATTTCTCGTCGCATTCCTCGAACAGCCGGAGTGCGTATCCCTTCTCCTGGTGGTTGAGGATGGCCTGGTTCGCGGAGTTCCAGACCTGATTCCCGCGACGCCCGTCACCGGTGACCAGATATGCACCACCTTCGGTGCGATGGGCGAGCCCGTTCTGCGGCGAGAGGAATGCCAGCACGCTGCGCGACCGCGCCGAGATGTCGACGGTCGCGTGCTTGGAGACGCCGAACGTCTGCGCGAGCTCCTGCCGGGTGCGCAACTCCCCCGGCTCGACGTTCCACTCCAGCAGGATCACCCGGGCGGCGGAGGCGCGGCTGGGCGCGCGACTGCCGGTTGCCCGCGTCGCGGCCGGCTTCTTCGCCGTGGACCCCCTCGACGAACTCGCCCGGCGGCCGGGTGGCGAGGCGCTGACTCCGGCGACCCGGAAGCCGAGAGCCTGGAGTCGGTCCTGAGCGGGATGTTCGCCCAGTTGGTCGGGCGCCAGCGGGCTGCCCAGCAGTTCCTCGTGAGCCGCGTTCAGAACCGGCAGCGCCGGGTAACTGCGGCCGATGTACTCGATCGTCATCGTGGCGCCCAGTCCGGAGCCGTAGCGCTCCAGGAAGACCGGTGCACCGAGTTCCTCGAAGGAATCGATGGCGTCAAGGACGGCGTCTCGACTGGTGATGTCCGGCAGTGCCACGAGGTAGCAGGGTAGTCCTTCGGTCGCGGGGCTCACCACGTGGCCGACCACGGAAGGCCACGATCACTCGACCGCCGCATGCCCAATCCTCACCGATCCGGCGGACCGGACGAATGTCCGCCCGATCGGCTGTGACGCCCTGCACGCCCGGGCATTTCGGTTGGGCCGACCGGCCGGTGCCGCGAACGTCGACAGACCTCCACGACACGCCGGACGGGTGGCCCAGGTCAAGACGATCCCCCCATGTTCCGACATGAGAACAGTGAAACTTACGCGGTCAGCCGACCTTCCGGTCGCGATCCTCGGGGTGCTGACCGCAGCCGTCGTCTACCTCGTCTGCGGCGTGCATCGCGTCGACACCAACGTACCGAGCCAGCTGTTCTGCGTCATGGCCCTGCTGACCATCGGCTACCGCGCGTACCGCCGTCCGATCACGCCCGGGGTCAAGCTCGCCTTCGGCGTCCTCGGCGTTCTGGCCGGCCTCGGGGCGATCGTCACGCTGTGGTTCCTGAACCAGGCCGTCACCCCGTCCGCGACCCTCGTCACGGCCGCACCTCTCACCGTCGCGGCGACCGCCGCGGGGCTCGGTTTCGTGTGCATCCGCCAGCGCCGGCTCGGCGACCGGACCACGATCGGCCAGATCCTCGCCGAGATCACCCTGCTGCTCAGTCTCCTCAGTCTGGTCATCTGGCGGCTGGCCTTCGTCACGCACGTGGACGGGACGTCGTGCGAGCTGATCGTCACCGTCGACGTCGTGCTGGCCTGCGCGCTCCTCGCGGTCAGCGTGATGGCCATCGCCCGGGAACCGAGCCCGCGGGCGATGCTGATCGGTTGCGGCGGAGCCCTTCTGGCCGGCGCGGAACTGTTCGTGATCCACGCCGCCACCCATCAGGCGATCCCCTGGTTCGGCCGCGTCCTCGGCATCACCGCCTGGATCGTGCTGGTCTGCGGCGTGCCGTCCCAGTTCGACCGGGCCCACGTGCGGCCGTCCAACGACCAGGCCCGGGCCGGTGCGCTGGAGGCGCGGCGGATCTTCACGCTCACCCCGCTGGTGACCGGGCTGATGGTGCTCGCGCTGGTGTCCCTGCTGGCGCCGCCGGCGGTGGGAGTCGTCGAGGCGATCCTCGCGCTGACGTTCATCGGCGCCCTGGCCCTCCGCGACATGCTGCAGGCGCTGCGCACCGGCCGGCTGATCGGGCGGGTTCGCGACCAGGCGCTCCACGATCCGCTGACGCGGTTGCCGAACCGGCGGGCCCTGCAGGCCGACACCCAGGCGATCCCGGACGGCAGTCCGGTCAGCGTGCTGACGATCGATCTGGACGACTTCAAGGCCGTCAACGACCTGCTCGGCCACTCCACCGGAGACTCCGTGCTGGCGAGCACCGGGTCCGCGTTGCGCACCGCGAGCACGTGGTACGGGGCCACCGCCTACCGGCTCGGCGGCGACGAGTTCGCCGTGGTGTGCTCGGGCGAGCCGGCGCAGGCGGAGAACCTGGCGACCACCGTGATCCGCGCCATCGACGCCTCGGCCGGCAAGATCGCCGGAGTCACCAGGATCGGGATGAAAGCCAGTGTCGGCGTCTGTCACGTTCCCGCTCAGCAGCAGCAGGCGGAGGCGGTGGCGCACGCGCTGATCCGGTCCGGACACGCCATGCGCGCGGCCAAGCGAGCAGGCAAGGGACGCGTCCACGTCTTCGACGATGCCCTGCAGGACGAATACCGCCGGCGCAAGCAGCTCGAAGTACGGCTGCGGGCCGGCCTGGACCGGGTGGAGCTCGACTACCAACCGGTGCTGTCGGCAGCCGATGCACAGGTCGTCGGCGTCGAAGCGCTGGCGCGCTGGCACGACGACGAGCTCGGCGACGTCCCACCCGAGGAGTTCATCGGGATCGCCGAGGACTCCGGGCTGATCGAGGAACTCGGCGAGCAACTGCTCGACCAGGCCCTGAGCATGATGTCGCGGCTGAACTCCACCGGGCCGCGGCTGCTGATGGCGGTCAACGTCTCGCCGCTGCAACTGCGGCTGCCCGACTTCGCCGGCCGGGTGATCGAACTGCTCGAGCGGCACGGCGCCGATCCCGCCCAGCTGATGCTGGAGGTCACCGAGAGCCGGCAGCTGCCCGCCACCGGGCCGACCGCGCGGGCGTTGCGACACCTCTCCGCGCACGGGGTCCGCCTGGCCGTGGACGATTTCGGCGCCGGCAGCACCGCGATCGGCTATCTCGCCGAGCTGCCGGTCTCGGTGATCAAGATCGACAAGTCGCTCACGTCGGCGAGCTCGCGTGGGGCGATCGGCATCGTCCGGGGCATCATCGCGATGAGCAAGGACCTGGGCAAACAGGTGGCCATCGAAGGCATCGAGACGCCCGAGCAGCTCCAGCTGGCCCGCGAGATCGGGGCGGACTACGTGCAGGGATGGCTGTTCTCGACCGCCGTGACCGACGCCCAGCTACCCGACGTCCTGCGCTCGCTCTCCGTCACGGTCCCGGTCCCGGCCCAGCCGCACCGCTGACCGCGATCTCCCCGGGCAACCAGTTACGCGTCCTTTGACCGGCGATCGCTGGTCAGTGGGCCCACAGGTGGCTGGCGCGCGGATTCGCGGTCAGATCCGGTGGGTCCGACCGGCCTCCAACGCGGCTCAGCCGGGCAGCACCCGACCGTAGCCGGTCACTCCCGAGTGCACCTTGCGCAGAGTCGTGACGGCCCCGGTGTGTGGGGAGTCGTACATCATCCCGTTGCCCGCGTAGATGCCCACGTGGGTGGCCGGCCGGCCGAAGAACACCAGGTCGCCCGGCTGCGGGTCGCTGACCGGCGTCGCCGCGGCCTGCTGCTGCCGGGCGGTGCGCGGCAGCGTGACACCCACCTGGGCGAAGACGTAGCCGGTGTAACCGGAGCAGTCGAAGCCGGCGGGCGTCGTCCCACCCCAGCGGTAGGCGATCCCGGTCAGGCTGGCCGCGGCGTCCATCACCTGCTGGGCGGTCGGCGAGCCGACGACGACGACCCGGGCCGCCTCGCCGGTGACCCCGCCGGTGCCGGCCTGCTGCGCCGTCTCCAGCTCGATCGCGGCGAGCTGTGCGGCCTGGGCCTGGGCGGTCGTCTGCGCCGTCTGCGCCTGGACCTTGGTGGTGGCGATGGTCTGCGTCAGGGTCGAGACGGCCGCCGTGCGTTGGGCCAGAGAGCTCTCGGCGGCCCGGCGAGCCGCGGCGGCCTTCTCCGCGGCGGCCTGGTGCGTGGCCGTGACCGCCTTGGCAGCGTCGGCGAGCTTGGCCTGGTCGGCCTCGGCCTGCTGCACGGCGCTGACCGTCGTGTCCAGCTGGCGCCCCAGAACGCGTTGGGTGGCAAGAGAACTCGCGAATTCGTCGGTGGTGCCGGAGCCCAGCAGCGCCAGCATCTCGGGCGGCACGTTCGGGCCTTGCATGTAGGACTTGGCCGCCCACCGGCCGAGCACCTGCTTGCTCTGCGCGAGCTTGCGTCCGGCGTCGTCCGCCTCCTGCTGGCGCTGGTCGGCGACGGTCTTGGCGGCGTCCCGCTCGACGTCGGCCTGTTGCTCCGCCTGCTTGGCGGCCGCGACCGCCTGCTGCGACGCCGTGACCGCGGTGTTCGCGTCGGCCAGCTGCTTCTCCAGCTCGGCGACCTTGGCCGCCAGCGCCGCGGCCTCCGCCCTGCTGGCGGCGACCTGCTCGGCGTTGACGCGCACGATCGGACTGGTGGCCGAGGGAGACGGGGTGGCGGCCGGGGCGGCGTGACCGGCCGCGATGGGGATCGTGGTGGCGGCCAGCGCGAGGATCAGCGACGCCGCGATCGATACCGGACGCGGCCCTGGCCTGACGGCCGGCACTGTCGCGATCGCTCGCCCGGCAACGGAAACCCCTCGACACATGTGATTGTTCATCGGTTGGTTCCACCATCCACCTGAGCCGCCCGGGGCACGCCTTCACCCGTTGACCACACAAAGTGAGACAGCGACCACCCGCACACATTCGATCTGTCGGGACGAGAGTCTAGGGGCCGATCCTGGGAGGATTCCTGAGAGCCCCGGCCAGCCGGGTTCAGCGGCCCTCCGGCGCTTCTTTCGGACGTCCGAAGGCCGGGTTCGCTCAGGGCGTAATCCCCTTTCCCCCTGGCGGCCGTCCGGAGGTAGGATGCAGCCCCAAATGCGCCTAAGCTAGCCGGATGCCATATGGAACGGTCAAGGGCGAGGTCGTCCACGAGGTTGGGCGCGAAGATGTCGGCTACTCCTGGCAGACCACAGATCCCGGCCCCGCGGTCGTCACCCCGACCGGCACGCGCATCACGGTATCGCACGCACTCTGGCAGGCGCTCGAGCACGTCATCGACTGTGCGCGCGACGGCATGGACGTCCAGGTGAACCCCATTCCCCACCCGCTGCCGGTGGGGTTTTCCTTCTTGCACGCGAGGACGAGGGGAAGGGCGAGGGCGAGGAGGAGGGCGGCTTTTCGCATGAGACTGTCTTACACCACGCCCAAAACGGTGGGAATGGAGAGGCCGATCATGTCAGCCGGCGCTATTTCGGCGCGTAGATCCGCACGCTTCGCGCCGGAAGCGTCACCTCGAACGCCCCGCTCGTCCGCGCGAGCTCGTGGTGGCCGCCGTAAACCTCCACGAGCTTGTCGAGCCCGCCGGCCGAGAAGCGCGCGGTGATCGCGGTGGGCGCTGGGTTCATGACGAACACCGCTTTGGGCGTCCCGAGCTCGTCCTCGTGCACGGTCACGTGCACGCTGTCGGGATCGACCGCGTACGTGGGCAAGCCGAGCTCGCGGATTCGC
>JBDIAG010000142.1:0-8522 GCA_039812305.1 Actinomycetales bacterium
GCAGTCCTCGACCAGCGCGACCAGCCGTGCGTCCCGGGTCTGCTGTCGTTTCGCACTGTTCAGCCAGTTCGTCACGATCCGTCGGTAGGAGGCGGTCGTCGCGTCCCAGAACGCCTGCGCCGCAGGGTTGCTCGCGATCGCGGCGGCCTGCTCCGCGCTGAGTTCGCCGGGCGGGCGCTCGTAGGCGTAGATGCCGCTGCGCTCCGGCGTGCGCCGCTCGAAGGCCGCCAGCCCGGCCGGCCGCATCCGGCCCTGCGCGATCAGTCCCTCCACCAGGGCGATGTTGACTGTGCTCCAGTTGGAGGTCGGCTTGCGAGGCGTCCAGCGCTGCCGAACGGCGTCCTCGTCGATGCGCTGGACGACCGAGTCGATCCAGCCGAAGCACAGGGCCTCCGGCACCGCGTCCTCCCAGGTCAGGCCGCGGTCGGCGACGTGCTTCTTGTAGAGACCCATCCACAGCTCGGTCGCGGATTCGTGGTTCTCCTCCAGCCACGCCCGGAACTCCTCGGCCGAGTCGAAGAAGACGGCCGGACGTTCCGCGCTGCCGCCGGGGCGTCCGATCATGGTCCGGCTCCTTCGGATGCGGCAGGTCAGGCGATGGGCTCGTGCGAGGGCTCCAACTCTAAGGTCCGCCAGCACATGAACACTGCGTGTCCGGGCGAGCAGCCATCCGGACGATTTCGGGCGGGCGTCGACGGGGTGGGAGAATCACCCACATGTCGCCCACCAGCCCACTGCGGATCGGACCGCACCTCGCCAGCACGCCGGTCGTGCTGGCGCCGATGGCGGGCATCACGAACCAGGCGTTCCGCACGCTGTGCCGTCAGTTCGGGCCGGGCGGCATCTATGTCAGCGAGATGGTCACCAGCCGGGCCCTGGTGGAACGGAATCCGGAGTCGCTGCGACTGGTGCGACACGGGCCGGGCGAGACGCCCCGGTCCGTCCAGTTGTACGGGGTCGACCCGGCCACGATCGGGGCCGCGGTGCGGCTGCTGGTCGAGGAGGATCTCACCGATCACGTCGATCTCAATTTCGGCTGTCCGGTCGCCAAGGTGACGCGCAAGGGCGGGGGAGCGGCCCTGCCGTGGAAGGCCCATCTCTTCACCCGCGTCGTGCGGGCGGCCGTGCAGGCGGCCCGGCCGTCCGGCGTGCCCGTCACGATCAAGATGCGGATGGGAATCGACGCCGACCACCTCACCTATCTCGACGCCGGCCGCGCCGCGCAGGACGAGGGCGTCGCCGCGGTCGCACTGCACGGCCGGACCGCCGAGCAGTACTACGGTGGTCAGGCCAATTGGGACGGGATCGCCCATCTTGTCCAAGAGCTCGACGTGCCCGTCCTCGGCAACGGGGACATCTTCGACGCCGAGGACGCGCTGGCGATGTTCGCCAGGACCGGCTGCGCGGGCGTCGTGGTCGGGCGAGGCTGCCTGGGCCGTCCCTGGCTCTTCGCCGATCTCGCCGCCGCCCTCGCCGGGCGACCGGAGCGCACCCGTCCGAGCCTGCGTGAGGTGGGGGCCGTGCTCGGTCGGCACGCCGACCTGCTGGTCGAGCATTTCGACGACGAACTGAAGGCGATGCGCGACCTGCGCAAGCACATGGCCTGGTACTTCAAGGGATACCCGGTCGGGTCGACGCTGCGGCAGCGGTTCGCCCTGGTCGAGACCCGTGCCCAGCTGGACGATCTCCTCGCCGAGGCCGGCGATGCCCCCTATCCCGGCGCCCCCGCCGAGGGCTCGCGGGGCCGCACGGTCGGGGCCAAGCGAGTGGCTCTGCCGGAGCACTGGCTGATCAGTCGCGACCTCACGACGACCGACTCGACGCTGCTGCGACAGGCGGAGCTCTCGGTCAGCGGAGGCTGACGGCTCCGGACGTCGATGACGCGCCGGATCGGGAGAGTTTGCCCGGTCGGGCCCACCACCCTGACAGACTGACCCGGTGACGAAGAAGGCTCCACCGCAAGTTCGCCACCTGACCGCATGGACCACGCTTGTCCCCTTGATCGCCCTGGTCGCGCTGGCCGGCTCATGGGGGCGCGATCTCTCCACCGTGCTGATCGCCATCAACGCGGTATTGCTGGGTGGCGCGGTGCTGTCGGCGGTGCATCACGCCGAGGTCATCGCGCACCGGGTGGGTGAACCCTTCGGCTCGCTGGTTCTCGCGGTGGCCGTCACGATCATCGAGGTCGGGCTGATCGTCGCCCTCATGCTCTCGGCGTCCTCCGGTGCCGAGACGCTGGCCCGGGACACGGTCTTCGCCGCCGTGATGATCACCTGCAACGGCATCGTCGGTCTCGCGCTGCTGACCTCCGGGCTGAAGTTCGGGGTGCCCAACTTCAACGCGGAGGGTTCGGGCACGGCGCTCGCCAGCGTCATCACCCTGGCCGTGCTGACAATGGTGCTGCCGTCCTTCACCACCGCCGCACCGGGCGGCCAGTACGCGCCGTCCCAGCTCGCCTTCGCGGCCATCGCCTCGATCACGCTGTACGTGCTGTTCGTGCTGATCCAGACCGTGCGACACCGCGACTTCTTCCTGCCAGTCGATCAGGAGGGACAGCTGGTCGACATGTCCGACCACGCGGACCCACCCGGAAAGCGCGCCACCCTGCTGTCGCTCGGACTGTTGCTGACCTCCCTGGTGGGCGTCGTCGGCCTCGCCAAGACCGAGTCGCACGCCATCGAGTCCGCGGTGCACTCGGCCGGTCTGCCGCACTCCTTCGTGGGTGTGGTGATCGCCCTGCTGGTGCTGGCGCCCGAGTCGATCGCCGCGGTGCGCAACGCCTCGCGCGACCGTCTGCAGACCTCGCTCAACCTCGGTTACGGCTCCGCCATGGCGAGCATCGGTCTCACCATTCCGACGCTCGCCCTGGCGACGATCTGGCTGGAGGGGCCGCTCGTCCTCGGCCTGGGCCCGACCCATCTGGTGCTGCTCGGGATGACGGCGATCGTCAGTGTGCTGACGGTCGTGCCGGGCCGGACCACCCGGCTGCAAGGAGCCGTGCACCTGGTCGTGCTGGCCGCCTTCGTCTTCCTCTCCGCGGTGCCGTGAGAGCCGGCCGTGGATCAGCGGGTGGGAGCCTACGGGGCTTGGGACAGGCAACGCTTCGCCGACGAGCCGCCCAAGTCGTCGAGGCGGGGTGAGTTCTCGCGCGATCGTGCCCGGGTGCTGCACTCCTCGGCACTGCGCCGGCTCGGCGGCAAGACCCAGGTCGTCGGGGCCGGGCACGACGACTTCTCCCGCACCCGACTGACCCACACCCTGGAGGTGGCCCAGGTCGGACGCGAGCTGGCGTCCACCCTCGGCTGTGATCCGGACGTCGTCGACACCGCCTGCCTCGCCCACGACCTCGGCCATCCGCCGTTCGGTCACAACGGGGAGGGCCTACTCGCGGAGGTGATGGCCGACCACGGCGGCTTCGAGGGCAATGCCCAGTCGCTGCGCCTGCTGACCCGGCTCGAACCCAAGGTGATCGCCGAGGACGGCCACAGCGTCGGGCTGAACCTCACCCGGGCGAGCATCGACGCGTCGATGAAGTACCCGTGGGGCCGCGGAGAACAGCCCGGCTCGAAGTTCGGCTACTACGCCGACGACATCGAGGTGGTGCGCTGGGCCCGCGGCGAGGATCACGGGAGCCGGCGCTGTCTGGAGGCGCAGGTGATGGACCTGGCCGACGACATCGCCTACAGCGTGCACGACGTCGAGGACGCGATCGTCGGCGGCTGGCTGAATCCGGCTCTTCTCGACGATCCCGGGGTGATCTCCCGGGTCGTCGCGCAGGCCCGGGACTGGTATCTCCCCGAACGCTCGGAGACCGATATCGCGGACGGGCTGGCCCGGCTGCGCGCGCTGCCGATGTTCGTCCACTCCTACGACGGCTCGCGCGCCTCGCTCGCGGCGCTGAAGAACATGACGAGCGAGCTGATCGGACGCTTCGCGCTGGCCGCCTCCGCCCTGACGCGGGAGCGGTACGGTCCCGGCCCCTTGGTGCGATACGAGGCCGAGCTGGCGGTTCCGGAGGAGACGTGGACCGAGATCGGCACCCTGAAGGGCCTGGCCGCGGTGTTCGTGATGACGAAGGACGAACGCCAGGGCGGCTACGAGGAGGAGCGCGACGTCCTACGCCGGTTGGCGACCGGACTGATCGATCGGGACGGCACCGGACTGGAGCCCGCCTTCGCGGCCGACTACCAGCGGGCGTCGGGGGAGTCCGAACGGCTGCGCGTCATCGTCGACCAGATCGCCTCGCTCACCGACGCCCGGGCGCGAGCCTGGGCGGCGACGATGTGAGTGGCGGTCTGCCGCTCTGGCATCCTCCAAACGCAGGCGGCCTGCCCACGAGCCGACGCTATCTGGCGCAGGGCAGATCTACCGGCCGGAGCGCCTCGGCCAGGCTGCTGCCAGGTCGGCGGAGGGCGTAGCCCTGGCCGTAGCGGAAGCCCAGGTCGGACATCTGCATGGCGAGACCAGGGGTCTCGATGCCCTCGGCCACGGCGTCGGCGCCGATGGCATCGCAGATATTGACGACCAGGCCGGTGACCCGTTTGCGCACGGTGGAGTCCGTGAGGCCCTGGGTGAAGGACTTGTCGAGTTTCACCAGGTCGAGCGGCAACGTGCAGACGTAGTCGAGACCGCAGTAGCCGGTGCCGAAGTCGTCCAGGGCGATCATCACTCCCTGGCTGCGTAGTTCGGCGAGGGCTCCGGCGGCGTAGCGCTTCTCCTCGACCAGTAGCTGCTCGGTGACTTCGAGCCACAGCCGGTGACTCAGCCCGCTTGATTCGATCAGCCTGACCAGGTCACCGAACGCCGCCGGGCGCAACTGTGGCGCAGCGAGATTCACGCCGATCCGGGCTTCGGGGGGAATCGGGGCGGCCCGCAGGTCCATGAGGACCTGCTCGAGGATGCGCAGCCCGAGATCGGTGACCAGACCCATCCGGGCCGCGGTGTCGATCGCGTCCATCGCCGGGACGACGCCCAGTTCGTCGCTCGTCCAGCGCAGCAGGGATTCGGCGCCGAGCGGATGACCGGTTCGCAGGTCGACCACGGGTTGGTAGGCCATGCTGATCTCGCCGCGTGCCCACGCCTGGGGGAGGAGCCGGCGGATCGAACTGGACATCCGAGACCGGGCGCCCAGGGACGGATCGTACAGAACGGCCCGGCCGCCACCGGATCGTTTGGCTGCCGCCTGAGCCAGGTCAGCCTCGTGGAGGAGTCGATCGAGCTGCCGGAAGACCGGGACGTCGGGATCGTCGGCGATCGGCGCCCAGGACGTGCCCACCGAACAACGGCTCTGAAATCCGCCGAGAGCGAGATCTTCGATCTCCGCCTGGATGTGCGCTCCCTGGGCGGCCGCGGCCTCCCCGTTTCCTTCGGCACCCAGTTCGGTCAGCACCACGAACTCGTCGCCACCGACTCGGACGGCCACGTGGTCGTCGTCGACCAGCAGCCGCAGGCGCGCTCCGACGGCGGCCAGGAGGGCGTCACCCCCGCTGTGCTCCTCGCGATCGTTGACCTCGCGGAGGTTGTCGAGATCGATGTAGCTCACCGCGAGAGTCACCGGATGTTCGCGCAGCCGCGTCTGCGTGGAACGCACATAGACGCTGTACAGGTAGCGACGATTCGGCAGCCCGGTGAGCCGGTCGTGGCTGGCCTCGAAGTCGAGTTCCTGAACGAGCCGGAGGTACTTCACCACGGCTCGGCGCATGCGCCAGACGACGGAGAGCATCAGCAGACTGAGGGCGGCCAGAACGACCATCAGGGCGCCCGGACTCGGGGGCGGGCGAAGCCACAGCGCCGCCATCGGCAGCAGGACGACGGCAGACCAGGTCAGCGTCCGTCCCAGGTTCCAGTCGGCCCGGGGGACTCCGTCCGCCCGGGTCAGAGTGATCATCGACGGCTGCAGCGCGACGAGCCCCACCGCGAGCTGCGCGACGTAGGCGAGCGCCGTGAGAACGACGATGAGCCCATCGGGTAGTCGGCTTTCCAGCCGCATGGCCAGGACGATATCGCCGAGCGCCCAGACGGGCAGCAGCACCCCGAACACGGCCATCGGCACCGACCTGATCCGCTCGCTGTAGGCGAGCGCGACCAACGGCACGAAGATGCCGAGGAACCGAACGAGGGCCAGGATGCCGTTCTGCCAGAAGGCCATTGCCGAGATCCCCTGGGCATGCAGGGGAATCAGGTGCAGGGTCAGGAAGGCGCATCCGAGACCGGCGGCGAGCACCGCAGCGTCGTCGACCGCCCACGATGCCGTCTCCCGTCGCCGTTCCCACAGGAGCAGGACGCAGGCCGCCACCAGCAGGCATCGGGCAACGCCGGAGAGCAACAACGTGGCCAGGTCGACGTGGCCGTCGAACCAGAACCCGCCGTAGGCGAGAACCGCGCGATACAGAGCCCGTACCGCGCTCAGTCCGAAGTAGCCGGCGAGCAGGTACCAGACGAGCGGACGTTCCGGCCGGTAGAGCCGCAGGCCGATGAGAATCGCACCGGCGAGGCCCATCCGCATGAGCGCGGAGCCGAGAGCCGCCAAGAGCAGATCCTCGTTGGTGAACCAGAACGCCAGGAAGGCTCCCAGAGTGGCGGCGGCCAGACACCCGTAGCTGACGAACGTGGACGCACGACTCGCCTGCGGCGGATGCCCGACGTGGGGTTCCACCATGGTTCCGACCCCCTTGCGCGAGCCAGGATGCGTGCTGCCGTGGACTGGGAGACCTCGTGGGTTGAGCGACACGAACGTAGACCGACGCTACCAATCGCCGGTGATTCGGTCCAAAGGTGTGTGAATCGGGCTGGCGCTTGTCATCGCCCGAGGCGGCTGGCGTTCTTCGCAGCAGCGGTTCGCCTGACCACTAAATGCGGGTTTCGCGACAGGGAGTAGCACCACATGTAGTGGCTCGTTCGCACATGTTCGCCGCGGAGCCACGTTGACACCAGCCTCCTAGCTGGCCGGCGGCCGGGCCGAGGTCACCGGCGCCCCGGGCGCGGCGGGGGCCAGCGCCTGGTTGACATTCTCACCTGGTGCCGGGGCGCTGGGGCGGCCCCGGCACCGCGCCGGCACCGCCCCCGGCACCGAATGGCCGCGATCCGCGCCGAACGGTTGCGCAAGGACGTACACAACGCTGCCACTGGGCACGCAACGCCACCGCTCGTTGGTTGTCGAGCCGCTGGAGGCGTCCTGTGTGCTGGCGTGGGAAGGACCAAGCGGCACAAGCGGGGCGAACTGACGTGCCGGAATGGTCGACGGAACACCTGGCATGGGTCGCGGCGCCCCGAGACGCTGGGCCACCCGGCCCTCGGTGCTGGCTGGCTCGGTGCTGGTTGGCTCGGTGGGTCCGACGGGTGTGGCCGCGATCGGTACCGAAGGGCCGCATTCGGGACCCAGGGGTCACGTTGCACACCACGAATGGCCGCGGTAAGTACCGAAGGGACACGCCGAGCGCTACCTCTGGGTACCCAACGTTGCCATTCGCGAGGCGAGCGCCAACCCGCAGCGGCTACACCTGCCCCCGCAGCCGGACCCGGGCCGCTGATACCTCCGCAGTCGGCGGCCCACAGGGTCGGCATCCGGTAAGCGGTCGGGCATCCGGGTAGAGGTCAAGCATCCGCCTGGAAGTCGAACAGCCACGTATCGCTGGATGCCCGGCCTTTAACTGGATGCCCAGCCTTCAACCGGATGCCCGGCCATCAACCGGATGCCCGGCCATCAACCGGATGCCCAACCTTCAACCGGATGCCAGCCCTCATCCGAAGGCTACTGGCGGGGCCTGTCTCTCTATCCCTGATCGGCTGCGCACCATCGTCCGGTTCGCCCGACGGGTCGCCAAGGACCGGGAGATCTCCACCGTGGACCCCTAGGCTCGGTAGAGACTTAAGACCCACATCCGACGTGAGCGCCATCAGCAAAGGTGTTCTCCACACCCCACACTCCTCCGGCACAGCGAGCAGTAGACCGCATCCGAGGAACCAGCGGGGCCAATATCGAACCCCCAGGCACCCGTTCGACACCAGCCACCTAGGATCCGTTTCAGATTGGCATCACGATCCCGGCCTTCACCGTGATCCGTCCGGTGTCGACTCCGTAGTCGACCGCGCGTGACAACCGATCGCGATTCGCAGTGGTGACCCTGGTGCCACCGAACGTCCGGACCGTCTCGCGGAGAAGATCATCGAGGCTGATACCCATCGCGGTGCGCGCGATGTCGATCGCCGCGTTGGCGATCTCGAGGGTCGCCACGTCATCGAGCGGACGTTCCTTGAGATTCGCGCTCGACCGATACCCTTTCCACCGCAAGGGATCGCGCGTGGCGGGCCAGACGAAGCCGTCGACGTCGTCCCGCCGGAGGTCGGTCGGAACGAGCGCACGCAGTCTGGCGAGCCGGGCATCGCTGACTCGGGTGAGACGATGGCAGCGGACGACCAGCCGGGCCAGACGGGGCACCGAGATCGGGCCTTCCACGTCCACGATCTCCCGCATCAGCCGAACCAGCGCATCGTTGATGATCTGCGGCGCCTCGAGTTGCACC
>JBDIAG010000143.1:0-8510 GCA_039812305.1 Actinomycetales bacterium
ACCTGCGCGGTGGCCGCTGGGTGGTCTACGCCGACGGCCGGTTCGGCGACGAGCTGCTGCGCGACTTCCGCCGGGCCGGTCTCAACGTCGGGCACGCCGACCCCGGACACGGCGATCCGGATGTCTCCGGGGTGGCCGGGCTGATCGCCGGCTCGGAGAGCGACACGCTCAACCTGGCGACCGCCGCCCACGCCCGGCGGGTCGACCAGCGGATCTTCCTCAGCGTCCGCCAGGAGTCGCACGTCACCGGTGCCCTGCTGGACGCGTTCGAGTTCGACTCCGTCTTCGTCCCCACCGAGCTGGTCGCCCGCGAGGTCCTGGTCCGGGTGGCGACCCCGCTGTACTGGTCCTTCATCGACCACGCGCAGCGGCAGGACGACGACTGGTCCCAGCAGGTGCTCCAGACGCTGCGTCAGCGCTGCGGCGAGAAGGTGCCCGGGCACGGCCGGATCGCGATCGACTCGGTCGACGCGCCCGCCGTCTGCCGCTGGCTGCAGGAGGCGCCGTTGCAGCTGGGCGACCTGATCCGCGATCCGGAGGACCGCGAGCGGCTCCTTCCGCTCGTCGTGCTGCTGCTGGTCCGCGACGGCCGGACCACCGTCCTGCCGGCCGAGAGCACACCGGTGCGGGCCGGCGACGAGCTCCTGGTGGCCGCCGGCGACCACGGGTTCGACGACCTCAGCCAGGTGTTGTTCCACGATGCCGCCCTCGAATACGTGGCGACCGGCCGCACCGTACCGGCGACCTGGCTGTGGCGCAGGCTCACCGGCTACCGGCGCGGGGCGGCCGGCTGATCAGCGGGCCGTCGGGCGGGTCGCCGAGGTCATCGGCTCGGCCGGCCCGATGCCGAGACGGGCCAGCATCGCCGGCACGTCCTTCGCCGGCTGGCCCGTGGAGAAGAGCCAGCCCTGCCCGTACGTCGCCCCCATCGCGGCCAGGCGCTCGCACAGCGGGAGGGTCTCGACGCCTTCCATCACCACCGAGACCTGATGCGCCTGCGCCACGTCCAGCAGCGCCTGCACGATCGAGCGGGACTGCGGCACGTCCACCTCGCCGACCAGAGCCTTGTCGACCTTGATCACGTGCGCGGGCAGTCTGGTCGTGTAGCCGAGCGAGGAGTATCCGGTGCCGAAGTCGTCGATGGCGATGCGCACCCCCTCCGCGTACAGCCGGTGCAGGGCGGTCACCGCCGGGTCGTCCAGGTCGATGAAGACCCCCTCGGTGACCTCCAGGGTGAGGTCGCTCGCCGGGACGTCGTGGGTGGCCAGCAACTCCAGCAGCGAGGGCGGGAAGGCGGGCCGCCGCAGCTGCACCGGTGAGATGTTGACGGAGACGCTCAGGGCGATGCCCGCGTCGCGCAGCTGTGACCGCAGTTGGATGCTGTGCCACAGGGCCTGCCAACTGATCTCGTGCACGAGGCCGATCTGTTCGGCGAGCGGGATGAACTGTGCGGGGGAGACCTCGACACCCCCGTCGTTCCAGCGGGCCAGCGTCTCCAGGCCGACGACTCGTCCGGTGGCCAGCTCGACGATGGGCTCGTAGACGAACCGGATCTCCTGCGCGGCCACGGCCGCCCTCAGCCGTCTCTCCAGCTGCGCCCGCTCGCTGACCTGGCGGGCGTCCTCGTCGGAGAAGAAGCGGACGACGTTGCGCTCCTCCTTGGCCGCCCGCAACGCCTGCGAGGACCGGGTGAGCACCGCGAACGGCTCCTCGGCCCGTTCGTCCGGTCGGCCGGCCGCGAGACCGACGCTGGCCGTGATGCCCAGCGGCGCCACCAGCGGGATGGCGGCCACCGCCTCCTCCACCTCCGCCCGGATCCGTTCGGCCAGCGCCGTGGCGTCGGCGTCGGCCAGGCAGGAGACGAGGGCGAACTCGTCCCCGCCCAGCCGGCAGACCGCCGCGCGATGGCCGATCCTCTCGGCCCCGCGGGTCAGGACGCGGGCGACCTCGCAGAGGACCCGATCGCCGGCGCCGTGGCCGAGCTCCTTGTTGACCTCCTTGAACCGGTCGATGTCGACGGTCATCACCGACACGCTCGTGTTCGGGCCACCCAGGTAGCGCAGCTCCTCCTCGAGTGTCCGGCGGTTCGGCAGCCCGGTCAGCGGATCGTGCCTGGCCTGGTCCGCCAGCGCCGCGAGCAGGGACCGGTTCTGCCTCGTCCGATGGATTTCCCGGCCGGTGAAGGCGGTCAGCAGCAGGCCGGACATCACCAGGGAGCCGGCATCGGCCGGGCCGCCGTACATGCTCAGGATGTACAGGCCCAGCGGCAGTGCGACCAGGGCGATGGTGACGACCCCGCGCAGCCGCCCGATCCGGCGCAGCTCCTCCTGCGGGCGGTTCTCCGGCACCCGCATGAAACCCAGCGCCAGCCCGCACACGACCAGGCCCGCCAGGAGCAGGACCAGCCGGACCAGGGACAGATCCTCGCCGTACCGGTTCGAGCGCAGCAGCACCGCGTCGGCGGCGACGATCAGCGCGGCACCGCCGGCGAGCATCGCCATCGTGACCTGCGGGACGTTGCCGGTGAGCTGGCTGACGAGCGCGAAGACCATGAGTTCGCTCAGCATCACGCCGAGGACGACCCAGGGGACCGCCGAGAAGTCGACCAGCCGCGGATCCCAGATGCAGACCCGCCAGATCAGCATCAGCCAGGTGGTGGCCACCAGCAGGACGTCGAAGACCATCAGCGGCCCGACGTAGAGCCGGTGCGGGCCGCTGGCCGAGAAGATGCCGGCACCGATCAGCGGCAGGGCCGCCACCCACACCAGATGCCCGAGGGTGGGGAAGGATCTCTCGTCGCCGACCGCGTGCTGCAGCACCAGGCCCAGGCCGGCGAGCCAGACCAGCATGCCGAGGACGGTGACCCACCCGATCGCCCGGGCCCGGCCGCGCAGCAGGGCCAGGGCGACCAGGGGCGGGGCCAGACAGAAGAGGACAGGGACGACGACGCTCATCCCAGAAGCGCCGGCTGCCTAATCGTCCCTCCCATACTCTCTAGTAAACCTGACCGGAGAAGGAATCGGTGTGCGTCTCGGAGAACCCGTGGGTGGCCGACTCGACCGGCGGCGGTGGCCGTGGCCGCGGGGTTCGCGTCCCGTGATGTCATTGTGATTGTGGAGAGTGGGACAAGGTCGTGCGCGTTACCTCGCACGTGGCCGGATCGATGACGGTCGGTGATCGTGATGCGCTCGTGAATTCGCCCTCCGTTTCAGTGGTAGCCCATCGGGGTTCATCCGCCGACTTTCCGGAACACACTCTCGAGGCCTATGTCGACGCGATCGAGGCGGGAGCGGACGGTCTGGAGTGCGACGTCCGGTTGACCGCCGACGGTCACCTGGTGTGCGTCCACGATCCGACCGTCGAGCGGGTCACCGGAGCTCGCGGCCGGGTCGCCGGGATGACCTTGGAACGGTTGCGCGGGCTCGACTGGGGCAGCGACGCCGGCGGTCCGCTGACCTTGCGGGAGCTCTTCGAGCTCGCTCACGACTGCGGTCGCCGGGTCGAAGTGGCGGTCGAGACCAAGCACCCCAACCGCTATGCCGGAGCGACCGAGGAAGCCCTCTGCGACCTGATGGACGCCTTCGGCTGGCTCCCCCCGCCGGGTCCGGCTCCGGTACTGGAACACATTCCGCTGGAAGAAGAATCGGCGCCGACACCGGTGCGGGTGATGAGCTTCTCCGGGCGGGCGCTGGCTCGCGTGCGGGCGCGCAGCCCCCGCGTCCCGCTGGTCTGGCTGCTGGACAAGCCGAGCCCGTTCGCCACCCGGCCGACCCTGCCCGGGCACGCGGGCGCGTGCGGCCTGGACGTCCGGCTGATTCTCGACCAGCCGGCGTGGACGGCCGCGGTGCGCGCCGCCGGGCACGCCCTGCATGCCTGGACGGTCGATCACGAAGCCGACGTCGATCGCTGCGTGACCGCCGGGGTCGGGACGATCATCACGAATCGTCCGGCTGCCGTGCTGGGGCACCTCGGACGCTTGCCAGGGTAGGAGACCGTGAGGCACGGTGTCCGGAGCGGGCGGGCTGAGGTGGGACTGAGGTCAGCGCGCCACCCGCGGGCCCAGGTGCCATCGGGTGCCGGACAGTGCTGGCCGGGTTGGTGGAAGTGAGCCGGTAAGTCGGTCGGAAGATGGCCGCGGATTGGCTGGTGGCACTGGCGATGTGCGGACGATGTAGGGAAGGATTGCCAACCAGGGTTGGCGTCATCGCTTAGTTTGAGTAGGTTGTGCTGGGAGTGCTCATAGTTCTGCAGGGCGACGAAGTTTTGCTGTCAACGACGAGAGGCAGGGATTTATGATGCCGGGCATTACGGGAGAGCGGCCGCGATGACCGCGATATTGGCCCCGCAGATGCTCGACCTCGGGTTCGTGGAATTGCGTCAACGAGGAGATGCTCGCGCGATTGCCCTGCCGCATCATCCGCGTGCGGTTGCCGCCGCACGGCGAATCCTAATGGAAGACATCGATTCTCAACTCGACGATGTGTTCGTGCACGAGTCGGCGGTGATCGCCTCCGAACTGCTGGCCAACTCGATAAAGCACGCCCGTCCGCTGGACGATCATCGGGTGATGCTTCGCTGGCAGGTGCGCGGTGGCGTGCTCGACCTCGAGGTCACCGACGGCGGGTCGCCGGGTGAGGTCCGCCCACAGCGGCCGGCACCGCTGGCTCCGCATGGCCGCGGGTTGCGCATCGTGCGCGCTCTGGCACACGAATGGGGAGTCTTCGAGGACAGCGACGGTCGCCGCACCGTCTGGGCCTGTCTGGGCGGCCCGTCGCGTCGCCGTCACCGCTGGTAGCCCCTCGCCGCTGGTAGACAAGACTTCTCGTCGATCGGGCCGTGATCTGGTCCGGGGTTCAGGTTCGCCGGTGCGATCGGCCTGTTCCCGATAGCCTTGAAGATCGTGGGTAAGAAATCACGCCGCACCGCGGTCGCCTCCCGAACAGCCCCCGTCGTGGAGGGCGAGATTCCCGTCGTCGGTCTGCGCGAGCCCTGTCCTTGCGGCTCCGGCCGGCGCTACAAGCTGTGTCACGGACGGGGCCGCGGTACCACCGAGGTCGTCCGCCGGCCCTTCGAGGGTCTCCCGGGCGAGTGCGACCTGGTGGCGATGCGGGAGATCGTTCCCGCCGCCACGATGCAGGTGCGCACCACCGCCGAGCACGGCGACGCCGAGGTGACCATCGCGACCGTGCTGCCGATGGCGTGGGCGGCTTTGCGACGGCTGGACGGCGTCACTCTGGCCGGACTGCAGACCCGGTCGTCGTCGGGCGACCCGAGCCGCGATGTCGCGGCCGCCATCCTGGAGGCGATCGGCTCCGAACCGGGCACACCGGTGCCGGGGTCGGGTCGCCCGGGCCCGGGGCCCCGACTGCAGGACGTGCTGGCCCCGCAGGAGCGGCCGGCCGTGCGGGTGCACGAGGACTTCGACTTCTGGCTCGGGGACGAGGCCGACCGCTCGGCCGAGGTGCTGGAGTCGATGCAGCGCGCCAAGGAGAACATGATCCCGACCGAGCGGCTGGTCTCGGTCGAGGCGGCCTACTGGTGCAAGATCGTCGAGAAGACCCATCTGCGCTGGGTGCTGCCCCATGACGAGGACTCGCTGTTGGACGCCCTGGCCCGGCTGCACGCGTCCGGTGCCACCAGCCTCGGCGAGGGCACCAGGTACATCGGCTCGTTCCGGGCGCACGGTCTGCTGGTGCCGGTGTGGGATCTCGTGCCCGGCGCCACCGCCGACGACGTCGAGGAGCCGGCGGCGGCCTTCGGGGCCCGGCTGGCCGACGCTCTCGCGGTCGACGCGCCGCTGACCGCCGAGGAACGACGGGCCCGGGCCGGCGTCGTCTCCCGCCAGCTCACCCTGCGCTGACTACGTCAGCGGATCCCGCCAGACCGGGCAGGACATGCACCGGGGGCCACCGCGGCCGGAGCCGAGCTCGGAACCGGAGAAGGTGACCACCTCGATGCCGGCCCGTTCCAGCCGCTCGTTGGTCTCGGTGTTGCGCTCGTAGGCGAGCACCAGGCCGGCGGCGATGGCCAGCGTGTTGTTGCCGTCGTCCCACTGCTCGCGTTCGGCGGTGACCGGGTCCAGCCCGGTGTCGATCACCCGCAACTGGTCGATCCTCATCGCGTCGGCGGCCGCCTCCAGGAACTGCCGCGGGCCGCTCACCTCCAGCTCGCCGTCGGAGCGCCAGTCCCGCACTCCGCCGGCCGGGGTCAGCGTGAACGCCTGCAGGGTGTCCGCGATGATCGGGTACATCACCACCGCGTCGGTGTCCACCATGGTGCAGACGGTGTCGAGGTGCATCGTGGCGCGTTCCTGGGCGATCGGCACGGCCAGCACGGAATGGGCCACACCGGCCGCGAACACCTGCCGGGCCAACCGCTCGACCCCGGAGGCGGTGGTGCGCTCGCCGGTGCCGACCGCCAGCACCCCGTCGGAGAGCACCAGCACGTCCCCGCCCTCGACCGGCTCCAGACTGGGCTCGTAGACCAGCGGCGAACCCGCGAACCGGGGGTGACGCCGGTAGATCACGCCGGTCAGGTTCGACTCGCGGGCGCGGGCCGGCATCGCCAGCGACGTGATCGCCACGTGGTCGCCCAGCCAGGCCGAGGAATCCCGGGTGAACAGCAGGTTGGGCAGCGGGTCGACGACGAAGTCGGTGGGCTGGCCCATCGCGTCCACCAGGGACCGTCCCGGGTTCGCCGGCCCGGACACCTCGTCCAGCCGGATGCCCGCCATCAGGGCCTCGGCCAGCTCGGCGGGGGCCAGGTCGGTCAGCTGCTGGCCGACCCGGCGGGCCAGCGCCTGCCCCAGCCGGGGGTCGGCGATCGCCTTCTCGATCGCCTCCGCCCGGGCCGCCGGCGATTCCAGCGCCTCGGCCAGCAACTCCGCCAGGTAGAGCACCTCGACGCCGCGGCTGCGCAGGGCGTCGGCGAAGGCGTCGTGCTCCTCCTGGGCGCGGGGGACCCAGGGGAGGCCGTCGAAGAGCAGCCGGTCGTTGTTGCGGGGCGTGAGTCGCTTCAGCTCGTTGCCGGGACGGTGCAGCATCACCGTCCGCAGGCGACCGACTTCACTGGTCACGCCGTGCGGCGCCGTCGAACTCATCGGGTCTCCTCGGGTTCGGGATCGTGCGCGGGTAGCCATCCTGGCATCCCGGGGAGCGGCGCACGACGCGCGGCCGGGATCAGCGGCCGATTCGGGTGGCCACCGCCGAGACCGCCCGCCGGGCCCGCCGCACGGCCAGGGCGCGGGCGACGTCGCGGTACTGCTTGGCCCGGTGCACCTGACCGCGCCAGTCCTTGCCGGTGACCCGGTGGTGGAGCTCGCAGGGCACCTCCTCGACCCGGAATCCGGCTCGCAGCAGGTCGATGGTCAGGCCGGTCTCGACGCCCCAGCCGGCGGCCAGGGGGAGGGCGGCCTGGAACGCCTCACGAGTCAGGCAGCGCATCCCCGACAGCGGCTGGGTGGGCGTCCACCCGGTCGCCTCGACGATGCCCTTGCGCGCCAGGTTGACCACGAAGCCGCGACCGCCCCCCGCGGTGGCCTGCCGGGGCAGGATGGCGATGGTCATGTCCGCCTCGCCGGCGAGCACCGGCGTGGCCAGCGGCGCGGTGTTGACCGCGCTGTCGCCCAGGTCCGCGTCGATGAACAGCAGCGCCCGGGGCGGAGTGAGCGCTCCGCGCTCGGCGACCGCCACCGCCTCCGCGCCGGTCTGCATCGCGGCGGCCTTGCCCTTGTTCACGATGTGCCGCACGACCCTGGCCCCGGCGCCCTCGGCGATCCGCCCGGTCTCGTCCGCACTGCCGTCGTCCACCACGACGACCAGGTCGACGCCGTGGATGGTCGCGGCGGCGGCCACGGTCGCCGCGATCCGGTCGGCTTCGTCCTTGGCGGGGATCACCACCGCGATGTGTTCTGCCACATCGCGGAACACTACCTAACGGGGCTTCGGCCCCAGCCCGACGAGACATGTTTGGGTCGCCAGTCTGGCCCGGCATACTGCAAGTAAGGACTTGCGGTCAGGTTCGGCCGACCGCCGCCACCTGCTCCGCCTAGGTTGGGTGACCCTCCGCGAAGCGCGTTCTCGCTGGTCAGGTGCGGTTTCAGGTGCCGCAGTGGAGCAGGCACCATCGATCCTCCGTCGAAACTTGACTCAAGATTGCGGCTTTGCCGCGCCTAGCTCAGCCAGCGGACGGTGGCGAACTCGGTGATGCGGCATCGTGATGCCCAGGGGGCACGAGCGGTGCAGCAGGTCGATGACTGGTGCAGCCGGATAAGCGCCCGGCATCCAGATAACGGCTCACCGGCCGGACATCGCCGGATGCCCGGCTGTTAACTGGATGCCCGGCTGTTTAACCGGATGCTCGGCCTCGTTCTGGATGTCCCCGGCCCTCAGCCGGCTGCCCGGCACCCGCCCTGGAGGCGGCGAGACGCCCGTCCTCTCTCGTGCGCCAGCATGCGGTTGCCGGTCGAGCATCGGCCCGAGGACTGGAGCGACCTGGCCCGCCTGCCCGAC
>JBDIAG010000144.1:0-8495 GCA_039812305.1 Actinomycetales bacterium
GTTGAGGATGGAGCACACCGCCGGGCACGCGTCGAAGGTGAGCTCCGGCAGCGGGCGTGACTCGAAGGGATCCTCGCCGAGGAAGAGAGCGAGCACGTCGTCGTAGGGGCGCAGATCGCTGTGTCCGGCCCACACGTCGGTCATGTGTGCTCCGGGCAGTCTGCTCGCGGTCTCCATCAGCACCGGGCCGTCCTCGTCGATCTTGATCTCGGTGTGACTGGGGCCGACGTCGACTCCATAGCAGGTCAGCACCCGGCTGACGAACTGCCAGGCCAGGCGGCGGGCGGGGTCGGCCGCGGGCAGTTGGACGACGTTCCAGTAGGGCTGGTCGTAGTCCCGGCCATCGGGGCGTTGGTACTCCCAGACGTCGATCAGGTGGTGTCCCTGCGCGGTCGTGATCGCATTGACGGCGAACTCACGGCCGCGGACATATTCCTCGACGAGCCAGGCGCGGACCGGCCGGCCGAAGAGGTCGTGTTCGTCCCGCAGCCCGGCCGCCACCCGACGGGCGGTCGCCGGGCTGTCGAGGAGCGTCACCCCGTGCGCTCCCGCCCCGGTGGGTGGCTTGAGGACGGCGGGGAATCCGACCCTGTCGGCGGCAGCCGGGATGTGTTCGATCTCCTCCACGACGCGATACCGGGGGTTGCGGATACCGTTGCGCTCGGCCCGGTCCCGCATCGCGATCTTGTTGCGCCGGCAGTCCGCGGTCGAACTCGGGTTGCCGACGAGGCGCAGGGCCTGCGCGAGTCCGTCCGCGACTTCGACGGACGGCTCCGTGGTGGGGACGACGGCGACGGTGCGTTGTGGAAGGGCCCGAAGGATCTCGGCGGCCTCCGCCGCGCAACGGACCTGGATGTTCAGCTCCGCTCCGCGGCGGAAGCCGGGATCCAGGTCGGCCACCGTGGCCGGCGGCAGGCTGTAGACGGCGGCCACGTCGAGTCCTCGCCGGTGGACCGCCTCTTTGAAGGCGGCGCCGGTGTGGAGCGGGTCGACCAGCGCGACCTGGTCGCGCCGAGGGCGGCGACCCTCGGATCCAGCCGATCGGAGGAGTTCCTGCTCGGGGGGAAGCACGTATCTCATGTCCCCGAGACTCGCCGCCTCGTGGGACCGGCGGAAGTCATGCGACCGGGACGTGGCCGGATGTGGTCAGCCGATGGCCGGATCCGGCCACTGATCCGGTTGCCCCTTCCTAAAACCATGCTCGGCCCAGTTCGCTGATCAGCGTCGGAATCAGCCAGGGATCTCAGGCGATCGGCGAGATCGATCGCATACCCAGTCTGTGAGGGATCCCGGAGATCATGAAAGAGGCAACTCGATGCGTACTCGAACCAAAGCCATGGCGGTCGTCGTCCTCGCCCTCTCCCTCGTCGGCCTGGGCGGCTCCGCGGCCAGCGCCGCCGGTGGCGGGGTCGTCAAACCCGCTTGCGGAGTCTGTTGGGTCTGACGTGGGCCGACCGGCGGGAGAGCGTCCGGTCGGCGCACGGGTGGATGGGTCGGCGCGACCTGACCGGCGTGCCGGACCATCTGCCCGTGAGCCGGAACGGTTCTCGCGTACCGGCGAGTCGTGGACGATCGCCGGGCCATGATGCTCTCAGGCCGGCTGGCGGAGGCCGGCGAAGACGATGGCCAGCGTCCGCTCGCGGAGCGAGGTACTCCAACCGGTGGTCAACGCCGCCTGACAGGTGCCGATGAGCAACGCCATGACTTCGGGCAGGGCCACGTCATCGCGGACCACGCCGGCACGTTGCGCGCCCTCGAGCAACTCGCCGACGACATCGTGGAAGCCGCCGATCGGGCCCGGTGCGCTGAGGTCGACTCCGGAACTCGTCAGCAGGTCGACGATCGTCTTCTTCCGCGCGGATTCCGAGACCAGCTGCTCGAAGAACTCGAAGAAGGCCTCCGCGGGCTTGCCGTGGCTCACCAGGTCCTCGGCCCGTGCGGAGACGTGCGCCAGACGCGCTTTCATGATCGCCGCCAGCAGGTCCTCCTTGGTGGGGAAGTGCCGGAACACCGTGCCGATGCCGACTCCGGCGGCGCGGGCGATCTCCTCCGTCGACACCGACGGACCGCGCTCGTCGAACAACGTCTCGGCGGCCTCCAGGACGCGGGTGCGGTTCCGCCTGGCATCGGCCCGCATGGGTCTGGGCGACTCCACGTCAGACTCCATCCCTCGTTGACAACCGGAGTGACCACTCCGTAACGTCGAACGAAGCGGAGTGAACACTCCGACTGTAGTCGAAGGGTGGACCCCATGAACTCCACGCAGATCTACGAACGCCAACTCCGGCTCGGGATGGCCGGAGACCGCGCCGGCCAGGCCGAGTGGTACGCACCGGAAGCCGTCCTGGAGGCCCCCTTTGCGGCGGACGGCGCGCCCCGGCGTTACGAGGGCCGGGATCGGATCCTCGCCATGTGGGCCGCCCTGGATGCCGCCAGGCCCGCCGACCTGCGCATCCTCGAGGACGAGTCGACACTCACGGTGCACGCGACCACCGACCCGAACCTCATCGTCGCGGAGATCGAGGCGGTCGCCGAGAGCGCCGCCGTGGGTCGTCGCATCCCCGTGCGGCAGGTGCACGTCGTGCGGATCGAGGACGGCCGGATCGTCCACGTCAAGGACTACCACTCGACGAGCGTTGCCGCCCAGGCGTGATCGCTGCCGCAGCGGTCGGGGTCACAGCCGTTCGCGAGCCGATCCTTCCGCTGCCGCCAGCCAGGCGCGCGGGGAGCATCCCACGCGCTGCCGGAAGGCACGCGAGAAGGCGGGCGGATTGGCGTAGCCCAGATCGCTGGCGACGCGCGAGACCGAGTCGCCCGAGCGCAGCCGCGCCTGCGCCACCGTGATCCGCCAGGCGGTCACGTACTCGGCCGGCGGCTGGCCGACCAGCTCCCGGAACCGTGCGGCGAACGAGCTGCGGGACATGGTCGCCTGGCGAGCCATCGTCGCCAGCGTCCAGGGTCGTCCGGGCGACTCGTGGACGGCGACGAGCGTGCGCGCCAGGCGCTCGTCCGACAGGCCGGTCAGGAGTCCGGCGGGAAGGGCGAGATCGTCGCTGTGATCGAGCATCCATCGGAAGAGCTGGATGAGGACGACCTCGAACAGCCGGTCGGCCAGCACCCGCCGACCGCAGCGCACGTTGTCGATCTCCGCGAACAGCAGATCCAGTGTCGCTGCCAAGGTGTCCACCTCGGCCAGCGGCAGCACGATCATCGCCGGCAGGGTGCGAACCAGGGGGTGCGCCTCTCCACCATCGAAATCTAGTGTGGCGCAGGCAAAGTCGGATTCCTCAGTGGGAGCGTTGTGGAAGGCGTGCGCCAACGGTCGGGGGTAGAGGAGCAGGCTGGGCTCCTCGATCCGGCGGCGCACCAGGCGACCGTCGGCATCGGCGTGGGTCACGTCCATCTCGCCCTCGCGGAGCACGTGGAGAAAGGCTCGTCCGGGTTGCGCGGCGAAGGTCGTGACGCCGCAGAGCGGGCCGGTGTGGAACAGACGCGTCCGCACTCGGAACCTCTCCAGCAGGGGAGACAGCCTGTCGATGGAAGTCACCAGACCAGGATCGCAGACGATCTGGTACGAACGGGAGACGATCTGAACCAATACGTCTCAGCGGCTCCGTGATTCTGGAGAGTGTCCCGAGTCGCCGCCGCGCGGCCGGGGCCGTCCACCAGTCTCGACCTCAGGAGGAGTCATGTCTCTCGTCCCGCTCACCGACCGCGAATCGACGACCGGGTCCGTCCGGGAGGACCTCGATCAGATCCACGCCGCCTTCGGCACCGTCCCGGCCATGTTCCGGGCCGTCGCGAACTCTCCGGCGGCGCTGGCGAGCATGTGGTCGGCGTTCCGCGCCTACGGCGGTGGCGTGCTCGGGCCGGCGCTCAGCGAGCAGATCGCGGTGGCCGTCGCCAATCGCAACTCCTGCACGTATTGCCTTGCCGCGCACACGGCATTGGGGCGCCAGGCCGGCCTCTCCGGTGAGACGCTGGCAGCGGCCCAGGTGGGGGAGTCCGAGGACCTCCGGGTCGCCGCTCTGCTCGAGTTCGCTCTGAAGCTGGTGGAGGGGCGTGGCCAGGTCTCGTCCGAGGACGTGCAGGCGCTGCGCGAGGTGGGCTGGAGCGACGAGCACATCGTCGAGACGATCGGTCAGGTCGCCCTGAACCTCTTCACCAACTACGTCAACATCTCCCTTGCCATCCCGGTGGACTTCCCGGCCGTCAGTCTGCGCCCGGCCGGCTGACCTCGGGTGCCGTTTTCGGAGTGGGCCCGCCCGACCGGGCCCACTCCCCGGCATCAGGCGTCGGCGGGTCGATCGGATGCCTCGTCGGTGACCTCCCACGGCGGCGTCCAGTCGCCCGGCAGCCGGAAGGACAGCGCGGCGTCCTCCTCGATCCGTCGGGCGACGTGCATCTCGCCGGCCTGGAGCCCGTATCTGTCGGCGGCGAGGGTGAAAGCGGCGCGGGCCGCGTCGGTCATCGGCAGGCTCGCGTCGAGGTCCGCCTGGAGCTCGTGGATCAGCCCGAGATCCTTGACGCACAGGTCGAGAGTGAAGGACGGGTCGTAGTGCCCGGCGAAGATCGAGGGCGCGTCATGGGCCGCGACGAAGGAGTCGCCGACGGACTGGCGGATCGCGGACCACAGCACGCCGAGGTCGACGCCGTGCCGCATTCCCAGCGCGAATCCCTCGCCGATGGCGGCCGCGGAGATGAACCAGAGCTGATTGGTCACCAGTTTGACGACGTTGCCGGTGCCCAGAGGCCCGCAGGGGATGACCGTGCCGAGTTCCCGCAGGATCGGGGTGACCCTCTCGACCACCGCAGAGTCACCCCCGGCGAAGAGCGTGAGCCGGCCGGTGCGAGCGCCGTCCACCGCACCGGTGAGAGGCGAGTCGACGACCGAGACTCCTTGTGGGGCACGGCGTGCCAGGCTCGTGACGAGGTCGATCCGATTCGTCGTGAGATCGATCCAGACCGAACCGGGCCGCAGTGCGGCCAGGGCGCCGGCGTCCACCATCACGGCCTCGACATGGTCGGGTCGCGGCAGGGAGGTCAGGAAGAGCTCCGCTGTCGAAGCGCAATCCGCCGCGGAGTGGGCGGCGTGGCCGCCGACGGCCACCGCCGCGGCGACCGTGGCCGGGTTGGCGTCGAAGACTCGGACCTGATGGCCACCCGCGATCAGTCGATGGCAGATCGGGCCACCCATGTTGCCGAGGCCGACGAAACCGATTGCGGTCATGGAGTGTCCCATCCTTGGATCAGCGGGTGCGGTTCGACGCGGATACGGCCTCGACGATGCACCATCCCTGATCGTCGTCGCATCGGGACGACGACGGAGGATCGAGCCGGGAATTCGTGACGTGGTCGAACTATGTCGTCCCTGACGCGGGCGATAATGCGGGCGACGGTGTCCACGCGCGTGGGCAAGGGCGGGACACGTGTCGTCATTCCGGCGTCCGTGGAGGTGACAGGTGAGTGCCGACCACGGCGTCGCCCGATCGGGCGGCCCGGCCGCGCAGCGCGGGGCCTGTCTCGGCGGCGAACTGCAGCGGCTCGTCGACGGGTGGGCGGCTCGGCTGCAGCGCTCCCTGGCCATCGACGACATGAACCTGCAGTTGCTCGCAGCCAGCGCCCACTACGGCGACGAGGATCCGGCCCGGATCCGCGCGGTTCTCGGCCGGGGCCTGGATGCGGCGACGATCGACTACCTGCTGGCCAGCGGCGTGCGCAGTCGGCAGCAGCCGAGCTGGGTGCCCGGAGTGGCGGACCTGGGTCTGCAGACCCGACTGTTCGTGCCGGTGCGCTGCAACGGCATGACGCTGGGTCAGCTGTGGCTGATCGACCCGGACCGTTCGGTGGACGACGAGACGATGGCGCTCGCGCGGACTGCGGCCGAGGAGGCCGGGCTGGTCCTCTATCGGCGTCTGGTGCTGCGCGAATGGGAGGACAGGCGGAACGAGTCCATCCTCCGCGATCTGTTCTCGATCGATGTCGCCTACCGGGAGAGAGCCATGCGCGAGATCGCCGAGGGCGACCTGCTGGGGGCCGGCGACGAGGTGACGGTTCTCGCGCTGCAACCGAGGGATCCGGCCAACGACCCGGGGCGCGCCGGCACCGCGATCGCCGCAGCGGTGGCCGAGGCGACCCGAGCCGAACGACCGGGGACGACGCTGGCGATGACCTCGGGCCGGCGGGCAACGGTGTTGGTCGCGGCCGGCTCGGGTGTCGCGCGGGCGGCGTCCCGGCTGGCGGAGAAGGTGGCCCGGGATCTCGCCTCGAACGGTCAGCGGGCGCTGGTCGGCATCGGTTCGCTCGTCTCCGGTCTCGACCGGGCGCACGTGGCGGCGGAACAGGCCCTGACGACGGTGCGGGCCGCCTCGCTGCTGCCGGCGATGGGTGACGTCGTGGCCTGGGACGACCTCGGCATCTATGCGGTCCTCATGCGGCTGCCCCAGGAGGACCTGATCTCGCAGGTGAGCACGCCGGCCGTCGCGCTCCTGACCGAGCACGGGGATGCGGCCGACCTGGCCAACACGGCGGAGGTGTTCCTCGACTGCGCGGGGGACACCCGCCAGGCGGCGACGTTGCTGCACGTGCACCGTTCCACGCTCTACTACCGCCTCGAGCGGATCGAGCAGATCACCGGACTGAGCCTGCGCGACGGGGGCGATCGACTCGTCCTGCATCTGGGTCTCAAGGCCCACCGACTGGCCGAGGCCACTCGTCGGCAACGCGGCCGCGAACGGCGACCGTAGATCCGAACCGGCCGGCCGGGCTCAACCGGCCGGACTGTGCGCGTTACTCGTGACCAGGGAGACCAGGGCGTGTCCCGTAAAGCGCTGTGGGTGGGTTTCTGGCGGAGTCGCTGGTGAGGGCTGGGGCATCCGGACCGAGGCCGGGCGGCTCCTGCGGCAGCACGTCTCCGGTCTCCAGCATCCGGCTGACAGCCGGGCATCCGGTTAACAGCCCGGGCATCCGGCGATTTCCGGCCGTTGAGCCGTTATCTGGATGCCGGGCGCTTATCCGGCTGTACCAGTCATCGACCTGCTGCGCCGCTCGTGGCCCTGGGCATCCCGGTGCCGCATCAGCGAGTTCGTCACTGCCGCCCGCACCCTCCGCTAGGTGCGCTCAGGCGGCAGCGTCGCCGCCACCCGAGCCCACTGCTCATCGGTCGGGAAATGCCGCTCAGTCTCCTCCATACCGCCGGGCGTATCAGAACCCACCCGAATCATTTACGGGACACGGCCTAGATGGGGCGATCCGGGAACCAGGCCTGCACGGTGGGCGTGGTGTTGTGCCAGATGTGCTTGGTCTCGGTGTACTCGGCCAGGCCGTGTAGACCGAGTTCACGTCCGTTGCCGGAACGCTTGTAACCGCCCCATTCGGCCTGGGGAACGTAGGGGTGGTAGTCGTTGATCCAGACGGTGCCCATCCGCAGCCGGGCGGCGACCCGTTCGGCGCGGCCGGCGTCGCGGGTCCAGACCGCTCCGGCCAGGCCGTAGACCGAGTCGTTGGCAATATCCACCGCGGCGGTCTCGGTGGCGTCGCTGTCGGTGCCGGAGAACGTCTCGACCGTGAGAACAGGTCCGAACGACTCCTCCTGGGTGACGGTCATCCCGCTGCGGCACTCGTCCAGGACGGTGGGCAGGTAGAAGTAGCCGTCCTTCAGCTGCGGATGACGCTCCCCGTCCGGGCGGGACCCGCCACAGCGCAGTCTGGCTCCCTCCGAAAGCCCTTGGGCGACATAGGCCTCCACCTTGGCCAGATGGCCGGCGCTGATCAGGGCGCCGGTCTCCGCCTCCTCGTCGAACGGACCGCCCAGCCGGATGCGCTCGGCCCGGCGGACCAGTTCGTCGACGAACTCCTCCTGGATCGACTCCTCGATGATCAGCCTGGCCCCGGCCGAGCAGACCTGCCCGGAGTGGAGAAACACCGCCGTCAACGCGTAGTCGAGCGCGACCTCGAGATCGGCGTCGGCGAAGACCACGTTCGGGTTCTTCCCACCCAGCTCCAGGGCGAGCTTCTTGACCGTGCCGGCGGCGGTGCGCATGATCGCCTGCCCGGTCGTCAGACCACCGGTGAAGGAGATGAGGTCGACGCGGGCGTCCTCGGTGAGGGCCGGCCCGACGTCCCCTCCCGCACCGAGGACGAGGTTGCCGACCCCGGCCGGAAGCCCGGCTTCCTCGAGCGCCTTCATGAGCAGCACCGTGGTATGCGGGGTGAGCTCGGAGGGCTTGAGCACGAACGTGTTTCCCGCGGCCAGGCACGGCGCGACCTTCCACGCGGCCTGCAGCAACGGGTAGTTCCACGGCGTGATCAGACTGCACACGCCCACCGGTTCGGTGACCACCCGGCTGCGGATCTCGGGGCGCCCGGTGTCCACCACCCGGCCCGCCTCCGCGCCGGCCGCCGCCAGCCCGGCGTAGTAGCGGAACACCGAGACCACATCGGCGACGTCATACTCGCTCTCCACCAAGCGCTTTCCGGTGTCGAGAGACTCCGCT
>JBDIAG010000145.1:0-8486 GCA_039812305.1 Actinomycetales bacterium
AGCTGGACGGTGGCCGGTTCGCCACGTCCGACCTGAACGACCTGTACCGCCGTGTGATCAACCGGAACAACCGGCTCAAGCGTCTGCTCGACCTCGGCGCGCCCGAGATCATCGTCAACAACGAGAAGCGGATGCTGCAGGAGGCCGTCGACTCGCTGTTCGACAACGGCCGTCGTGGCCGGCCGGTCACCGGGCCGGGCAACCGTCCGCTGAAGTCGCTGTCCGACATGCTCAAGGGCAAGCAGGGCCGCTTCCGGCAGAACCTGCTCGGCAAGCGCGTCGACTACTCCGGCCGTTCGGTCATCGTCGTCGGCCCGCAGCTGAAGCTGCACCAGTGCGGTCTGCCCAAGCAGATGGCCCTGGAGCTGTTCAAGCCCTTCGTGATGAAGCGGCTGGTCGACCTCAACCACGCCCAGAACATCAAGTCCGCCAAGCGGATGGTCGAGCGGGCCGGCGGCAACAACGCCCGCTACGGCTACGTCTGGGACGTGCTGGAGGAGGCCATCAGCGAGCACCCGGTGCTGCTGAACCGGGCGCCGACGCTGCACCGCCTCGGCATCCAGGCCTTCGAGCCGCAGCTGGTCGAGGGCAAGGCCGTCCAGATCCACCCGCTCGTCTGCGCGGCGTTCAACGCCGACTTCGACGGTGACCAGATGGCCGTCCACCTGCCGCTGTCGGCCGAGGCGCAGGCCGAGGCCCGCATCCTCATGCTGTCCTCGAACAACATCCTCAAGCCGGCCGACGGCCGGCCGGTGACCATGCCCTCCCAGGACATGATCATCGGGATCTTCCACCTCACCTCCGCGGTCGAGGGCGCGGTCGGGCAGGGACGTGAGTTCTCGTCCGTGGCCGAGGCGATCATGGCCTTCGACAACGGCGAGCTGGCGATCAACGCGCTCGCCAAGATGCGCGTCCCGGGCGTCAGCGGCGAGGTCGTCACGAACGAGGCGGGCGAGGAGTACACGTCCACGCTCATCGAGACCACGCTCGGCCGGGCGCTCTTCAACGAGACCCTGCCGGCGGACTTCCCGTTCGTGAACACCCAGGTCGACAAGAAGCGGCTCTCCGCGATCGTCAACGATCTGGCCGAGCGCTACCCGAAGGTGGCGGTCGCGGCCACGCTGGACGGCCTGAAGGAGGCCGGCTTCTACTGGGCCACCCGGTCCGGTCTGACCGTGTCGATCTCCGACGTGATCACCCCGGCCGGCAAGGCCGAGATCCTGGAGCGCACCGAGGCGAGGGCCGAGACGGTCCAGGAGCAGTTCGAGCTGGGTCTGATCACCGACGAGGAGCGGCGCAGCGAGCTGATCGACATCTGGACGCAGGCCACCAACGAGGTCGCCCACGAGCTGGAGACCACGACGCCGGTCTCGAACTCGGTGCACCGGATGGTGACCTCGGGTGCTTCGGGTAACTGGAGCCAGATCCGTCAGATCGCCGGTATGCGTGGTCTGGTGGCGAACCCGAAGGGTGAGATCATCCCGCGGCCGGTCAAGCACAACTTCCGCGAGGGCTTCTCGGTGCTGGAGTACTTCATCTCCAGCCACGGTGCCCGCAAGGGTCTGGCCGACACCGCGCTGCGGACCGCCAACTCGGGTTACCTGACCCGTCGTCTGGTGGACGTCAGCCAGGACGTCATCATCCGCGAGACCGACTGCGGCACCAACCGCGGTCTGGCCCAGGTGATCGCCGTCGAGGGCACCAACGGCCTGGTGCGGCACGAGAACGTGGAGACCTCGGTCTACTCGCGGACTCTGGCCGCCGAGGTCGTCGACGCGAACGGCCGGGTGCTCGCCCAGCCGGGTGTCGACGTCGGTGACGTGCTGATCGAGCAGTTCATCCGCGAGGGTGTGCAGGAGATCAAGGTGCGTTCGGTGCTCACCTGCGAGTCCCGGGTCGGCACCTGTGCGAAGTGCTACGGCCGTTCGCTGGCCACCGGCAAGCTGGTCGACATCGGCGAGGCGGTCGGCATCATCGCCGCCCAGTCGATCGGTGAGCCCGGCACCCAGCTGACGATGCGGACGTTCCACACCGGTGGTGCGGCCATGTCCGGCGGTGACATCACCCAGGGTCTGCCGCGTGTGCAGGAGCTGTTCGAGGCGCGCACCCCGAAGGGTGTCGCCCCGATCGCCGAGCTCTCCGGCCGGATCGCGATCGAGGAGGGTGACCGGGCGCGCAAGCTGGTCATCACCCCGGACGACGGCAGCGAGCCGATCGAGTACGTGCTGTCGCGGCGTTCGCGGCTGCTGGTCAGCGACGGCGACGCGGTCACCGTCGGGCAGCAGTTGGTCGAGGGCGCGGTGGACCCGAAGCAGGTGCTGCGGATCCTCGGTCCCCGCCAGACGCAGAAGCACCTGGTGGACGAGGTGCAGAAGGTGTACCGCCAGCAGGGTGTGGCGATCCACGACAAGCACATCGAGGTCATCGTGCGGCAGATGCTGCGTCGCGTGACGATCATCGACTCCGGGCAGTCCGAGCTGCTGACCGGTGACCTGGTCGAGCGCGGCCGGTTCGAGACCGAGAACCGTCGGGTCGTCTCCGAGGGCGGTCAGCCGGCCGCCGGACGTCCGGAGCTGATGGGGATCACCAAGGCCTCGCTGGCCACCGACTCGTGGCTGTCGGCCGCCTCCTTCCAGGAGACGACCCGGGTGCTCACCGAGGCGGCCCTGCACGCCCGCAGCGACTCGCTGCGCGGCCTGAAGGAGAACGTCATCCTCGGCAAGTTGATCCCGGCCGGCACCGGTCTGGACTACTACCGCAACGTGCGGGTGGAGCCGACGGAGGAGGCCAAGGCAGCGATGTACGCGATGCCCGGCTACGACGACGTCGACTACCAGCACTTCGGCGTCGGTTCGGGCCAGGCCGTGCCCCTGGAGGAATTCGACACCGGCGGCTACCGCTGAGATTCGCCGCGTCATCGCGGGCCGGCTCCGGGATTGCCCGGTAGCCCCGGGATTGCCCGGTAGCAGTCGGGGGCCCGCGTTCGCAGCGTAGTTCCACACAGAAGGGCCGGACGGGTAACCGTCCGGCCCTTCTGGGATTTCTGGCCGGTTGTGGTTGGGGCTTGGCTGGCTGGGGACTCTTCTGGCGCGGCATCGCTCTGGCGCTGTTCTGGCGCTGCATCGCCTGACGATGCAGCGTTCTGGCACTCCATCGTTCTGGCACTCCATCGTTCTGGCACTCCATCGTTCTGGCACTCCATCGCCTGGCACTGCATCGCCTGGCACGGCACCGCTCTGGCGCTGCATCGCCTGACGGTGCAGTGTCAGAGTGCTGTCGGGCGGGTTCCAGTGCCCCATTTATCGCCTACAGGTGCCATGGGCGGTGAATCGCCCGGGGGTCCTGGCCGGGCCCGGCTGACTGTGTCTGGTATCCGGGACGGGCCGGGTGCTGAACGGCCAGCTGTGCGCGGGGCATCCAGTTGGAGGCCGAGCAGCCGGAAATCGCTGGATGCTCGGGCCCTCAAGTGGATGCTCGGCCTCTACGTGGATGCTCGAGCCGAAGTGGATGCTCCGCCCCTGACGAGGATGTTGGGGTGGCTGGACGCTTCGCGTGGATACCCGACGTCCGCGCCCCTGAAGCCCAGCCCGGCCAGGGCTACGGCGATCTGGCCTGCCTCGGCGGGATTCCCATCTCCCGTATCCGGGCAGAAAGGCCCGGCCCCCGCGCGCCTGGCGCCTTGTTGTCGACCACCCCGGGTATGGGCAGATCGGCAGCCCGGCCCCCGCGTGCCTGGCGCCTTGGTTCTGTCACCTTGTCTCCTTGTCAGGAGTCGGTCCCGGACTCCCGCGCGACCCCTGAGGCTTGGCTCGGCCGGATCGACCCCGGTGTCTGGCATCCGGGACGGGATGGGTGCTGAACGGCCAGCTGTGCGCGGGGCATCCAGTAAATGGCCGAGCAGCCGGAAATCGCTGGATGCTCAAGCCCTCAAGTGGATGCTCGGCCTCTACGTTGTTGCTCCCGCTGGCCGGAGGGCCTGCACGGACGCTCGCCGATTGGTCCGGCGAGGCGAATGCGTTGCACCACTATCCTGTGCCGGATGAGCACTCCTGAGGCGGACGGACGTCCGGCGCCAGCCCGGAGCCGGGCCGAGTTCATCGACGCGGCCGTGGACGAGATCGTGGCAGAAGGTGAGCGGCTCGGCGTGCGTCCGCTGCCTCGGCCGGTGGTCGAGGCCGACGGCGATGACATCGCATCGGTGCGCTGGAATCTGTCCGGCGCGGAGATTCCACCGGACGCCCTGATAGCAGCCATGGAGGCCGATCTCGCCGCCGACAGCCAGCCTGGGTCCGCCGACGGGCAGTCCGGAGCCGCGACCCGGTCGACGGAGGGCGCGCCCCTGGACAAGGCGGTACGCACGCCGGCGACCATCCGCGAAGCGGTGTTCACTGCCCGCCCGGTCCGAATCGGTAAGAGCGGCATCGTCGTCGACGCCCGGGCCCGCGACGTCCCCTTCGACTGGCTGACTTTGCCGGACGGGCGCCACACGGCGGTGTCCGCCCTACAACGGGGGACTCTCGGGTCGGCGGAGGTGCAGGCCGAGGCTCCGACGCAGGATCTCGTGGACCTGGCCCGCCTGGTGTTCGGGCGGGCGCTCGCGAGCGAGCAGGTGCGCCTTCGCCGGCTCGACCTGGAGCTGAGCAGTGCCGGTCGCCGGGCCGTCCGTGCCCAGGGTGCGGTCGCGGCCCGCAAGGGGATCCTGTCCGGGTCCGTACGCGCTTCGGCGACCATCGAGGTGGACGACGCGTTCGTGCTGCGGCTCCGGGACGTCGCGCTCACCAGCGCCAACCCGATCATCGGTGTGGCACTGCTGGTGCTGCGCGGGCGGATCCGCCGGTACGCCGAGGACTTCGCACATGATCTGGCCACCGACCTGCCGCCCGGCTGCCGATTCACCGCGCTCGAGATCACCGCCGGTGAACGCCTGACGTTCAACGCTGAAATCGCTGGGAGCACACCGGCCTGATCCTGCTGTTGCCCACGGCGCCTGACTGGCCCCCAGGAGGCCTGGCCCCCGGGAAGAACGGCCGTCGGTAGCCCGGGCCCGGGGAGACCCGGCCCGGAGGCCCGGGCCCGGGAGACATGGCCCCGGGCCCGGGCCTGGGAGACATGGCCCGGTAGATCGGGCCCCGGTAGGTCCGGGCCCGCGAGACATGGCCCGGGAGGCCCGGCCCCGGGAGGCCCGGGCCCAGAAGACCGGCCCCGAAAGACCCCGGCCCCGAAAGACCCCGGCCCAGGAACACCAGGAACACACGGAGCCGGAGTACCGGACCCGACCCCAGCCCAGCGCTCGATGTGATGCGAATCTCGGCGTTCCCCGAGGTGCAGTTCGACCCGTTTCCTGTCGATTCCACTCCTATGAAGCGCACGACCGCCGAGCGGGTGTTCTCGGCCTTGAGTCTGGTTGTTCTGTATGTCTTTCCGCTGCTGGTTCTGGCCGTCCTCGGTGGCCTGATCTGGGCCACTTTCCACACCTCGAACGGGTTCGTGCTGTTCGTCAGCCGGATTCTCGTCGCGTCCGGGCTCGCGGCGTTCGGTTGGGCGGTGATCGAGACCGTCCGCTATCGGCCTGAGCCGGAGGACGGCGTCGCCCTCTCCCGGGACGATCACCCCGCGCTGTGGGAGCAGGTGGACGAGGTCGCGGCGGCGGTGGGGGTCCCGTCGCCCGATCGGGTGCTGCTCGATCTGGACGCGAACGCCGGGATCCGCCAGGTGGCCGGCAGGAACGGGATCTCGTCCGAGCTGGTTCTCGGGCTGCCGTTTCTGGCCGCGGACACCGTCGCCGAGCTGCGCGCCACGCTCGGTCACGAGTTCGGCCACGTCGTCGGCGGTGACACGGCCCAGTCCGCGCGGATCGGTCGCGCCCTGAACTTCCTCGACGCCATGCACACCCGGAGCAACCTGTTCACGCGCTGGTACTTCACCGCCTACCGCTTCGGCTTCCACCTGCTCTTCGCCGCCGGCAGCCGGGCCGCCGAGGAGCGGGCGGACCGCGCCGCGCTGTCGGTGGCGTCCGTGGACGCGGCGATCTCGTCCTTGAAATCCGAGCTGCTCGCCGCCGGCACCTGGGTGCGGTACTACCCCGAGGCGATGGTGAAGATGGATCTGGCGCAGCGCCGGGCACCGTTGCTGGCGGGCCTGGCCGAGGCGAGTGAGATTCTTCGTGACGACGTGTGCGAGTGGGCGGTCGAGGCGTCCACCGACGGCAGCATCTTCGACACCCACCCGAAGGTGGCGGACCGGATCGCCGCCTACGAGCGGCTGCGGTCCAGCGCGACCGCGATCGGGCCGGACGACACGCGTCCGGCGATCGGCCTGCTGGACGCCGAGTGGCTCGCGCGTCACGAGTCGGCGTTGCACGGGCTCGATCTGCCGTCCGCCGACTGGCCGGAGACGAGTGAGCGGGCGGCCGGAGTCGCGCTGGACGACCAGACGCTCGCCCTGCTCGAAGGCATGGCCAACCACGAGGTGATCGAGAAGCCCACCTACGCCGCCTTCTTCGACTTCGCCGTCGCGGTGCGATCGCAGGACCTCGTCGACCTGCTAGGCAGTGACGAGGACGAGCCGCCGGCCGAGGCCACCCGGTCCATGCTCGGCATCGTCGTCGCCTCCGGACTGGCGCGCGCCGGCGCGGTGCGTCCGACCTGGGGGTGGACTGGCGAGCCCACCGTCGTGTGGCCGGACGACCGTCCGGTCGACATCGCCGATCTCGCCGATCGGATGCTCGCGGGGCCGACCGGTGTGGCCACGGTCCGCGAGCAGCTCGCCGCCGCCGGGCTGGATCTCGACAGCGTGCCCGGGGACGGCCAGGCCGTTCCGCGGTTGCTCGGCATCGTCACCGACATGATCGGCAACTGGTCGGGGGTGCGGGACTGCCTGCTGTGGTCCACCGGCATCGCCTTCGTGCCCGCCAAGCGGTTCCGGCCGGCGGGTGGGGACGAGCGCAAGGTCGACCGGCTGGCCGACCTTCCACTGGGAGAGCTGATCGCCGACCCGGCCGTGAACTGGATCCCGAGGGAGTCGATCGCGGCCGCGGCGATCGTCGGCCGCCTGCGCACGGCCTTCGATCTTCGCCTGGACGACGGCACGCTCATCTCGGCGCGCGAGTCGGACTCGTCCATCGACACGGATCCCGAGGGCTACGCCCTCGCCGAGGCGCTGCGGGGGAAGCTGCGCCGCTCCGACTGGGAGCAGGCGGCTGCGCTCACGAACGCCGCGCCGCGCGGAGCCGGGTATGTCGCTCGTTGGCTGATCCGGGACGGCTTCGTCCGGACCGGGATCGCGCTGAGTGTGCTCGGCGTCGTGTTCGGCCTGTTCGCCGCCCTCGAGTACGACACCTACCGCATGCTGCACGACACCGATCAGCTCGTCCGGACCGAGGCCGTGGTGGCATCACCCCCGGACGAGGACGGATGGCTCGTCGTGACACCCGCCGACTCGCATCTCCCGACGGAGATCGAGATGTACGAGGAGGACTTCACCGAGTCCACCTCGCTGCGCCGGGGGGACAGGGTGACCTTGTTGGTGCATCCGGACGACCCGGAGAACTACGTGGTCCAGGAGGGCACGCCGGTGACGGCGCAGTGGAGCATCATCCTGGCCGGGGTCGCCGCGGCGATGCTCGTGGTCGCCCTCGTGGCTGCCGTCCTGGCGACGCGGCGGTACCGCACGACGCACGGTGTGAGCCGCCGTCCGACGCGATCGCGGGAGGTCGGGAATGTCTGAGGCCGCGGTGACGCCCGAACTGGTCGGGCAATGGTGGTCCTGGGTCGCCGGCCTGCCGATCGCCCGGAACCCGGTGACCGATCCGGATGGTTCCCGGGCCGGGCTCGATCAGCCGGACGGTCCGGTCTGGCTGGTCGCCGGCACGATGTCCGGCGAGGTGCACCGGGAGTGGACGATGCCGGCGGGTCGTCGGCTGTTCCTGCCGGTGCTCTGCGTGGTGACCGTGCCGTGGCTGTTCCTCGGCCGGTCTCCGGATCTGGGGGTCACCGCGGCGTCCTGCAGCCTGAACGGGCGGACGCAGGAGATGACCCCGATGCTGGTGCGCAAGCTTCCGGTCACCGCGGTGGCCGGCAACCCGTTCATCGACGTCGAGGAGCGGGAGGAGAAGCGCGTCTCGACGTCCGGGTTGTGGGTGCTGACCGAGCCGTTGCCACCCGGTGAGCACGACCTCGAGTTCGCGGGCAGTGCCGGCGATGAGTTCGAGCTGCGGGTGACCTGCCGCATCGAGGCCCGCTGAGGGTCAGCGACCGATTCCGCGCCCGCTCTGGCTGGTCTCGCGTGGAGTATTCCTGTTGCCTGGAGCTTGTTGCACAAATGCGGCTGGGACCGCGTGACACGCCCGATCGGGGTGGAAGTGTCCTGCCAACCGTGATGTGTCCTGTCAGACGGGGCGGATGTCACGCGTCTGGCAGGACACAACACGATTGGCAGGACGCAACGGCGGCCACCGACGGATGCGTGAGGCTTCTGTGACACCGACC